>SHUZ01000122.1 GCA_009694415.1 Acidimicrobiia bacterium | reverse complement strand
ATCTTGTCAAGCGGGACAGCCACTTCATCGACCGTTGGGCCAAACTCGGCACCGAGCGGGTCTAGAACGGCTAAATCAAAGCCATATAAATTGGCTGCTGTTCCCGAGAGCACCTGACGAAGATCATCAGGGTTCCAGTCGTGGAACGTGCGCCGGAGGCTCTCTCTTGAATGCGGTGACGTGCCCTCGTTATGCGGGTAGTCGCTTCCCCACATCACGCGATCTAGGCCGAGGTGTCGCATCGGGCCCGTCTCGCGCGGCGAAGGGAAACTCACTCCGATCCAGACGTTGCGCCGGAAGTACTCAGTAGGAGTAAGCGGTAGCCGCATGTCGTTCGAGAGATTCATCTCACCTATTCGGCCTGATTGCATCATGCCGTGAAATACGTCTAGTTGAGCGAGAAGTCCTGGAACCCAATCACAACCTTGTTCTGTAAGCACGAGTTTGAGTTGTGGGAACCGATCGAACACGCCACTCATCACCATCTGCCAGAGCGGACGGTGCGCGTACCAAGCGGTTTCGATCATCCACTGAATTGTTGAACTTGGGTGCTTGCCGTAGTCGGGAAGTCCGGAACCAGTGGTGTGGTTGTTAACGATCACCCCTAGGTCTTGACACACCGCCCATAGAGGGTCGTAGGCATCGGAGTAATACGGCGCAAGATCGGAATCGTCGGGGATTCCCGGTATGAGCGCGCCGCCTCGAAGGCCGTGTTCATGGGCCCAACGCACTTCTGCGATGGCAGCGTCTAGATCATCGATAAAGATTTGAAAGACGCCAGCGCGCCGTGCAGGGTGGCGGCCACAGAAGTCAGCAAGCCAGCGATTGTGCGCGCGAATGCCCGCCCAGCGGCGTCGGTAATCCTCAGGGGTGGTCGGAAGGCGCGCGATTACGGTGCCCGTTGGGAAAAACGGAGGCACCGTGTTGGGGAACGTCACTTCGGCGACCTGGCCATCTGCCTCGAGGTCGGTGACACGGCGCAAGTCGTCCCAGTTTCGCGAACGACCATCGTCTTGCAGATCCCGGAAAGGGTTCGAGTACTCACCGCGCCAAGCATCGAACTCGTCGACCCACTCTGCCTCTAGGTACTCGCGATACTGCTCGTGGGAACCACCGGCATGGCAGTCAGCCGAAATAATGGTGTAGCGATCGGTTCCAGCGACGGTCACTCAAACTCCTCTGGGCGAAGCAACCGAGCATCGATTGCCGTTTTGCTAAACCTGACGCTAGCGTCAAGCCACCGTTCGTAGCGATACGCCACAAGACCGAATCAACAACACCTGAGGAGCGCGAGCGTGGACATCGTCGACATCTGGGTCAACTTGGTGACAGAAGCGTCTGCGGCTCAGTTCCTTGGAGCCGCAGAGAACGCGCACATCCCGTCCTATCTGGGATCCAGCGGAACAGGCGCCGTGGGGGTGGACACCATGCTCGGCCGAATGGACGAGCTAGGTGTCGCGACCGGGATACTCACGCCAGGTCTAGGTGGTGGGACTGAAGAGGCATTAGAAGTCGCCGATGCCCATCCAGGGCGCTTCCTGGTTGCAGGTGGACTAACTGATCCGGGTCGGCCAGCCCGTAACGCGCGTCGTATTCGCGATCTCGCGTCACATCCTCGATTCGCGATGGTGCGCGTGATGCCGTTGGCTACCCAAGTACCGATCAACGCGGCCGTGCACTACCCCGCGTACGCGGTGTGTGAAGAACTTGGGATACCAGTGGGAATCAATGTGGGAGTTCCCGGTCCGCGCGTGCGCTCGAATGTGCAACACCCGGAGTTGCTCGAAGATGTGCTCATCGACTTTCCGGACCTAGTGATCATCGGCGCGCACATGGGGCACCCGTACGAGGAGCTCCTGATGAACTACATGCGCAAGTGGCCGAACCTTTACCTCTCATGCACCGCTTACGCGCCGGGCTACTTTGATCCGGCGCTCGTGCAGTTCATGAATACGAAGACGTTCCGAGGGCGCGTGATTTGGGGAAGCGACGAGCCGTGGTTCCCGATGCGGAGGTCGTTGACCGAAGCGATGGCGTTACCACTTGATGCCGAAGCAATGGAATTGTTCCTAGGAGGAACCGCGCGGCGACTACTAGACCACCCAAGGGCATTCTCGGCACGTTCCGGGCCCTTATAGGGCCCTCAACGTGCCGAGAATGCCCTTGGATTGGGGTTAGGGCCGGGGGTGGCGGGATCAGCCTTTGCTGCTCGCTTGATTACCTGATTCGCCGTATCCCGCGGATCTTCCGCCGGACTTCAGGTTGTATCGATCGCGCACACCGCTTCCCGCGCATGCTCCATCGTTCTTGCCGGACTGCTCCGCCAACCCGCTATCGAGAATTGGATTCGCGCCGCTGAACACACCCCATGGGCTTTCGCAACCGGCCACAACCCAAGCGTGGCTCATCCAGCCTGACTCGCCACCCTGCTTTGCGCCACCACGCGCCTTGCAATCTTCGGCCGTCGTCTTGCTGTCACCGATCACTCCGCCTGCGCCGACGCATAGACCGATGTGACGGTGGAAGTGATCATTCGCGCCCGTGAAGCCCTGAGTTGGCTCTGCAGTGCCCGGGTGAATCATGTAATAACTGAGTCCCACGACACGCGCTTCGGGACCTCCGCCGTCATAAAGGAGCATCTCGGGAGCCTCTATGTCAAAGGTTCCATCGACACTTGAAAACTTCATGTAGTGCGCGGCGATGCCGGGGACGAAACCGGTAACCCGCGACCATCCACCCGCCAGCGCGTCCGCTGCTGTCGGGTACTTGAGAGCGACGGCTTTCGCCAGCGTCAACTCGGCCTTGAGGCGGTTGCAGTCGGCATTGCTCGTGATTGCTGTCCATGGGTGGGGACCGACGTGTCCACCATGACCACCCGTGTCGTCACCCGACGTCGCAACGTGCTCAGAGTGACCGCCGACAGTTCCGGTCGCGACAAGCCAACTCTTCCAGGCGTCGTATTCCTCTTGGGAAGCCGTACCTAGTTCGGATACGAGCATCGCAGCAGCAGCTTCGCCGTCTGCCTGTGCCGTTAGCGATACGAGCTTGTCGAGTTTCACAGAACCCCGTCCGCCCATCGGAAGTGTCTTGGGAGCATCACCCGAGGCTGACATCGTCGACATGTCCATCGTTCCGCCGCCGTATGTGTCGATGTTGAGGCTTGCAGCTTCATCCCAGTACGCAACAGGATTGAAACCAAAGTCACATCGCGATTCGTCGAGCGCGAGCATCTCAGTCGCGACCGCTTCCGGCGTTGCGCCCATGTGGCCATGCCCACCCGAAGTTGCCATCGCAACATCTTCATGTGCATGACTGCCGTGTTGAGAAGTCTCAGGGGAAACGATGACAACCGTCGCAAGCGCTACACACGCCAGACCTCCGACGATTGCGGCCATCTCCGGAAAGCGCAAACGTTGGGGAGCAAACACCATGAACAGCGCAACCGCTATCGCCGCAAACTCGAGAGCGATTGTGATGGCATCGACCGTGCTCGCCGCTTCCGCGCGTCCTGCATGCTCGCCCCATGGGAGGCCTGCAGTCCTACTCCAAATCCAAACACCGATCATCAAGGTGTTCGCAATGATGCCGGAATAAAGAACTGTTCTGTCGGCAGCGCGGGCAACTAGAACCGCTGCAATTCCGATCTGGATTAACCCTGCAACCGCGAAGATAAGCGGGTCCACCAACGGTCCACTCGCGTGCACCGGCACCATCGCAATGTGGATGAGACCAGAACCGGCGAAGAGCCCAGCCAGCAGAAAACGAAGAGATCCTGTACCCAGATCGGTGCGCGGTGCGGACGAGGTGGCGGTCATCAAACACTCTCCATTTTGGTGTGGTCAAAATACTCTTACACGCGACGTGTAATAAGGCAAGGCAACCCTACTTGTGGGCGAACCAACTAGCGGTCACCAGCGTTCTTTGCGGTGTTCTTTGCGGTGTTCTTTGCGGTCAAAAGATAGTCGTCTGGGTCTGGCCTCCGAGTGCGTTGCCAAAACTCTAGCAAGCTGAACGGCCAGTTCTGACTGACCCTGCCCGACGCGTTCTTGTACCACGTATTCACGTGCGATGCCCCCCACGCCATCGCACGATTGCCTTCGTCAATACGCGTGTTGTAAACGTCATGGACATCGCGACGAACTTCCATCGCCTCCAATCGATTCTCCAGCAACATGCGTACTGACTCGACGATGTAGTTCGCTTCGCCCTCTGAGAAATAAATAATGCTGCCGTTGACCACAATGTTTGTGTTCGGTCCATACATCAGAAACAAATTGGGAAACGACGGGATGGTCATCCCGATATAAGCCCGCGCCTCGCCGTCCCATGATTCGTGCAGATCGATGCCGTCGCGGCCCTGAACCGACATCGGTATAAGAAATTCCGAAGCCGAGAAGCCGGTACCGTAAATCAACACATCGCAGTCATGGTCTTTGCCGTCAATCGTTCGCAAACCGCGTTCTGTAATCTCGGAGATTGCGCAAGTCTCGAGGGTCACGTCGTCGCGCGCGAGCGTTGCGGGCAATATCCCGTTGTCGAGAACAATGCGTTTCGCCAGCGGCGGATACTTCGGCAAGAGCGCGTCATACAACACCGGATCCGGCACGGTTTCGGCCAGGTACATCGTAAATATTTCTCTAACCAGATCGTTGCTTGCACTGACTGAGCGTTCCTGGTCAGGCCAATCTGGGTCAACGACCGCCATCGGCACCAACCCCTCGTGCATGCGCCAAAAAATCCAACAACGATCCCAACGTGCATAGCCAGGCACGTGGCTGAGCAGCACATTCATGCTCTCTGGAAGTTCGTCCATGTACACCGGAGTGGGAAGGAGCCAGGGCGGCGTGCGCTGAAAGATGGTCGTATGCGCTGCGGATGCCACGACTGGCGGAATGAACTGCACGGCGCTCGCACCGGTGCCAATAACAGCAACTCGTTTGTCGGAGAGATCCACGTCATGGTCCCAACGAGCCGAATGAAAGGAGGTTCCGACAAAACGTTCGCGGCCATCAATATCGGGAAAGTGTGGCTGGTTCAGCTGTCCACACGCGCTCACGAGCACCTGCACTGCAACGAGTTCAGATACGCCGTCGCTCGCGACAGTAGAAACATTCCAGAGCGCGTCGCTCTCGGACCAAGTCGCGCCCAACACTTCGGTGTTGAATCGAACGTGTTCGCGTACACCAAACTCATTAGCGCAGGCTCGAAAGTAATCGAGCAATACTTCCTGAGTAGAGAAATAGTTCGGCCAATCGGCGGTCTGAGCGAACGAGTAAGAGTAAAGGTGGTTCGGAACATCAACGCGACAACCCGGATAGGTATTTTCCAGCCAAGTGCCGCCGATGTCCGGATTCTTTTCGAAGATGACCACCGACACGCCAGCTTGCAGCAGACGGTGCGCGACAAGAATGCCGGACATGCCTGAGCCGATAATCCCAACGGTCACATCGCCTTCGAGTGCAATCTCGCTCTTGTGCCATCGGGGAGCGCGGCGATCGCCATCCAGCGAGATCTCTTCTAGAAGGATCGGCAGATAATCGTCCTCCGGTAGTACGCCTGTGAGGAAACCGATGATCAGGGCGGCCTGTTCATCGGTCAACGGATCCGCAGCGACACATCCGCCGTCGCGGTAACGCTCCAGCGAGTCGATCGCGAGACTCCGCGCTTCGGCGGCTTGGGCCGGCGAATACCCGGAATCCGGTTCTAACAATCGAGTCGGATCTGGAGCCAAAGCAGCACGCAGCAGCGACATATCGCCTGTCAAGTGGGCCAACGAGGCGAGCAGCACCGGCGGGAACGCGTCGGCCACCATCTGCGCGAGATCCGTATCAGGAGCAATCGACTCGGGGGCAGCATGTAAACGCATCGGGACAGTCTCACACGGCGCAGGTGCCGCTCTCCAGATTGGAACTCATTTGCGACTTACGCTGCAACCGACGCCACAGGATCGTAGGATCACGCGGCATCATGTGAACCTGGGAAAATCCACATAAGCAACCGAGCATGAGGGAAACAAGATGAGCATCGAAGAAACCCAAGTTTTTGCAGACCGATACATTCTCGGCCGCGAACTGGCATCGTCGCCGATGGCGACCGTCCACTTGGCTCAAGACCGCGAGCTCGGACGCCAGGTGGCTCTAAAAATATTGGGCCCAGACGTCGCTAACGATGTCGAGGCAGCTGCATCATTCCGCGCTCACGCCACGGCAGCATCGGTCATCCGAGACCCCCATGTTGTTGCTACCTACGACGTGGACGTCGCCGAAGGGCGACCATACATCGCGATGGAATTTGTGGAAGGACGTAGCCTTGCCGACGCGCTTCCAGACGGACGTTCTGTGTCAGTGCAACGGTCAGTCATGATCGCAACCGGCATCGCAACTGGGCTCGCCGCCGGCCACAGGGCCGGCATCGTTCACGGCGGTCTAACTCCCCACAACGTGCTTCTCAATACCACCGGCGACGTTAAGTTGACCGACTTCGGCGTGGCCTCTGCAAGCGCCGGTAGCAACCCACTCGAGCGCGCGGAGTTCGCTGCACCGGAACAACTCCGTGGCACCGCGCCCAACGTCGCAACAGATGTATACGGACTAGGAGCGATCCTATTTTCCCTAGTAACCGGTTTCCCGCCGTTCACAGGGAACGACACGGTGTCAATCACAGAACAGAAACTCGCCGGTCCAGCCGTACCCGCGTCGAGTCGCGTCGCCGATTTGCCACCCGCACTTGACTCCGTAATAGCGCGACTCCTCGAACCATCGCCGAGCGCGCGCTACGCAAACGCCGAAGAAGCCCTCATCGATCTCCGAAGAGTCGCAGCGTTCTCCGAGCCCGCGACCGCCATCGTCTCGAGCGTCGCGACTGACACAACGGCGATGGCCGCAACCAGTGCACTCCCAGTCCTCGATAACTCGGACAGCTTCACCTCGACGGGCAAACCGTCCTCCGATCAACCGGCGAAGCGAATGACCGCAATCTGGATAGCCGTGGCGATACTTGTTATCGCGGTCGGAGGTCTCGCGTGGTGGCTACTGGCATCACGTGACGAAGCCGCCAAGAACACGATCGCGGTCCCCGCTGTAGTCGGGATGCAACAGCCCGCGGCAGAAGCCACGATTTCAGCAGCAGGTCTTAGCCCGTCCGTAAGCCAGCTAGCCAATCCAGACTTCGCCGCTGGCCTGGTGTTCTCACAATCACCGACGAACCCAACGAAAGTACCGTCAGGCACTGTCGTCATCTTGAAGGTGAGCACCGGACCAGAACCAACAACTACAACTACTGGTAAGCCCACAACGACAACGTCTACGTCTACGACAACGTCTACGTCTACGTCTACGTCTACGACAACAACACTTCCAACAACAACAACAACCGTTTAGGAGCTAGCTCGATTCATCGCTCCGAACGGTGGGCCGCCTACCCGATCGACAGTGACGAACTCATCGACCGCCATGCGCTTCAAATGTTTCGGTTGAGATTTCGGATGCCCCAACGCGATCAGCGCCGCAACCGTATCGAAATTTTCTGCAAAATCGCCTAAAAACGAATCGGCGACTACCCCATCTCTCGATGCCCGTTCAAG
>SHUZ01000121.1 GCA_009694415.1 Acidimicrobiia bacterium | reverse complement strand
TTCTTCCGGGGTTATCTCGAAGATCGCGTACTGTCCGAACTGCTGGCCTAGTGCGACAGCGATGGCGCGCGTTGTGCCCTCGACTGCTAGCGACTCCTCGCGCTCGATGGCATCGGCGCTATGCATTGCGTCCGCGCACTCCCCCAACGTTTCGTGATGCACGAGGTGCAAGTTGTCTAGTGCGGCGACGAGTTCGCGGTTCTTCGATTCGTTGATCGACAACTCGACCTGCACGCTCGCCGGGTTCCACGCGGTGATCACATGGATTTGGCCGCCAAGACGTCGAGCAGCCTCGTGCGGGTCGATCCACTAGCCGTTGAGCAGCACGGTCACCTTGGTTGCCAGATACTCGCTGATGCGTTCCTCGGTGGGGAGCGTTGGAGAGTTTGTGATCTCGGAAGGAGATTGGTCATGCATGCCGGTGAAGGTAACCGAAACTGTGCTTTACCCGGTCGGCCAGGCGAACCCGCCCGGAACATGAGCGAGGAACAAGCGGACTCCTCCGTCGGTGTACCACGCGTCGCCGCGCTCGTTCACGTAGAACGTGATTCCTCGGTCAAATGTCGACCGCCATGCCTCGAGCACACGGGTGGCGTTTTCTTCTAGGTCAGAATGGCCCGCGCCTTCAGTGAACGCCCACTCTGAGGTGCGGTTCGGACCCTTGCGCTCGATCACCCCTCCATTCTTCTGCCGGAGTTGGTAAGTACCGCCACGCTTATCCGATGATCCGGCGTACCGGTCACCTGGCCTGAGGAGATTAAGATCGCCCGGCTCTGCCGTCGGCGAATCATCAGCAATGGCAACAAACGGATCACCTAGTGCTCCCGCGACCATCGCCTCGATGCCGTCGGCGGCGTCCCTCATCACCAACACCATGTGGTAAATCGGTGTAACGCGGAATCTGCCACCAGGCCGTCCCCTAACAGCGGTAACCATCGCCGCCGACCCTTGCGGATTCGCGATAATGACACCCGACGAGTTGGTGACCGTCTCCATGGTGTCGATCGAATACTCCTGCCCGACAAGCACGCCCAACCATTTCTCGGGCGTGGCTGGCGGTCGCAACCCGAATCTTTGCCACTCCTGCTCTTCAGTGGGTCGCGGCGATCGCGGAGGGCCGGGTTGTAGATCGGGACCGACTTCCGGATCCAAGGACCAGCGCAAATATCGATTCGCACCCTCCCCTGTCAGATCACCCCAGTCTTCTTTGCCATAAATAAGGTCATCCACCGTGTCTGCCATGTAGAGCAAGTGCATTTCAGCCCGTTTGACCTCGGCGTCGGGATCGAACTGTCGCCGGAGCACCCTCCCCAAAGACTGGACACGCTGACGCACGCTCGAATTTGAAGCTACGGAAATGCCGACGTCCGCTTCCGGTACATCGATACCTTCAATTAGCGACTTCACCGATACCAACACGCTCGCCTCACCGGTACGGAATGCCGCTAACGCTTCACCACGCTCCCTGACGGGCAGGCGGGAATGCTCCAGGCGAATCCCGACATTCTTGAGCGCGGGCATCGTTTTGATCTCTTCATACAGCGCGACTGCTTCATCGACTCTCTCGTGGAATAACAGCACGCGGCGAGGACGATCGAGAAAGGACTCTGCGACAAGTCGAGCGGCAATTCGGTTCCGTTGGCGTGCTCGATACAGCAGATCCTTCCGCTTTGCGGTTGCTGCGATGTACGACTTCGCGGCGCTACCGACATCGTCTTTTCGGCGCTGCAGCACGTAAGCCCGGCTCGTGTCCCCACCCAGGTCGCGAAGCTCATCGCCGAGATCGTCAACGCGGCGTGAGATCGTTTCGTAACGCCTCTTCTCGTCGTCCTCTAAGCCCAAACCATGGTGGTTCAACACGTACTCGGGTAGCCACCCATGAGCGCGAGCGTCTTTCAAACTGAACCGGAAGAGGACCGGACCAAGCTTGCGCCCTACGAGTTGTTCGTCGAACAGAAGCGGTTCCCCGTCATCGTCTAGTTCCTCGCGCTCAGGGGTAGCCGATAAGCCAAGTCGGTATTCGGCCTGGGTATTGAGAACGCGAGAGAAACTGGGAGCGCCGGCTCGATGACACTCGTCGACGACCAGCATGAGCGGCTGATTACCGTGCGACATCTCTGGCAATCGCTTGGCCGCCGTGTTCAGCACCGTCACCAACACGCGGCAACGGCTCAAAGTTGACTTACCGCCTGCGCCAAGCAATCCGATCTGATCCGGAGGGATCCCGGTGTGCTTGCCGACGACATCAGACCACTGTTGCGCCAACGCCTTGGTCGGGACGACGATCGCCACCCGTAGGTCCGGAGACAGTTCTGAGGCGACTTGGATGCAGCGCAATGCGATAAGTGTCTTGCCGCCCCCGGTGAATACTTCGAGAGTCCCCTTGAACTGCTCGCCCCCGCGGCCTGCTGACCATACTTCGACCGCTTCCAACTGCCAAGGTGCCAGATCGAAACCGGACGCGGTGATTGTCATTCGCGAGTCTCTCGGTCGGCAAGTACCCGGTTTACTTCACTGTCAATGACTCCCGGAAGTACCTCTCGCTTCCACCGTTCGAGTTCGATGTCCACAAGGTTACGGGCGAGCTTTTCCACATCTGCCGCGTCAAGCTCAAGCGATCCACCTGCTGCCGGCCTTAACCGCGATGGCACGGCGGGAGCGGGGTTCGTTTGTATCGACGCAGGCTGGCCCCATGCCGCTTTGTCATGCCAGGGTGTGGGTTGCTCTGCATAGTGCTCCCTTAAGAGGGCGAGGTCGCTGACTGCCATTTCTAGGGCCGCAGCGATTACGGCTAGGGCATGGTCGGACGGATGCTTCACGCCGTTCTCAATCTCGCTGATGTACGGGTAACTCAGCCCCGCTCGGTCTGCCAGGTCGCGGCGTTTGAGGTCGAGCTCGGTCCGCCGTACGCGGATTGCCTTCCCAAGAGCACCCGATGGCTCATTTCGTGATTCTTCATTCATCGGTCGGAATTTCTCGTTTCTCGTCTTGACAAATCATCGCTGTCAGCATAATATTTCTGCTACTGGCATTTCTCCCCGCAAACCTACGCTCTCAGCTAAGTATACACGCCTATCCAGTGGCACCGCAAGCAGCCACCTCCCCAACAAACAGAAGGGCAGCACCCGTGAACCGAAAGAATCGCCGCAAGATTAAGAATCGGACTACACCCGAAACGACGGGACCCCAAGTGAACCTGACTTCCGTCAAGCCGGTAGCGCTCAGCCGCCTGCACTTCGGCACGATCGTCTGGGCGCACATCGACTTCGTCGGAGAATCTAAAGGCAAAGCCCGACCCTGCGTCGTGTACTCGGTCACGGGTCGGGCCGTCACCGTGCTTCCTGCTACGACCTCGGACCGGCGCTTCGCCCTGGAGTGTTACGTCGAACTCGACCTGACCGACACAGGACTAAGCAGACCTACAGGGGTGCGTACAAGGCCCATCGAAATCGACAAGATGGACCTAATCAGCATCTGTGGCGCGGTCGTCAACCACGACGGAACCCGAATAAGAGATGCCGTAGCCGAATTCGAGACCGGCTGTGGTGACTCCTCAAAATCTTTAGTCGCCGCATGAGCTGCACAAAAAGAGCCAACCAACAATTGACCGATCAACGAGCCCACCGTGTCAGAGCACGCGGCACGCGAAGAGAATTAGGGTCGCAATCGCACCTTGTCCAAACAACCGCTGGTAAGGAGATCTCATGGCGCTGATCTATCCGGGTTTGATTCCCATGAACGTTAGCAAGGATGCCAAGTACTCAGTAGTCCACGGACCCGACGGGATGGAGATCCGTCTCATTTTCCAAGTCAATCGGGGTGAACGCGCGATCCTGACTACCGACAAGCACGAGGAACTCGTCAATATGGTCAACGCCGTCAAGACCGAGGTCCAGGCCTCTCTCGGAGGCGCCTTCTACATCAACGAATACTTCGACGTCGTCGTTCCGGCCGGCGATGGCCAATATTTTGCCGGGTGTTACAACCAAATCCTGAGGTTCGAGCTCGATGGACTGCTCGTTTCACCTAAAGCCTCGCCCGACCTTCAACCCGGGGACCCCTGGGCAGGCCCGCATGTAGGCATTAGGTACACGCTCTCCGCAAGCGGGACCGACATCTTCTACAAGTACAAGACGGGGAACAGAGAGATCAGGCATGATTTGTCGCAGCACGTCGGGATCGATCCTGCCGAAAAGTTGGCGTCGCGTCTGACGCGAATCAAGGGGCCAAAAGGCGGCAGGATTTACATAAACGAGTGTGGAGAATTCTTCGCTCCTGTCGAGGATGCCGATGGCCGCTTCCTGTATCTAGGAACACTGGGCGAGGACGCTTGGTTTCCCGCACCAAATGTGCCGCGTGACTGAATGTCCGCGGGTCCGCCCCATCTCGGGATCATTTTTACCGAGCATGTTCCTGTGGCTGCAATACGAACAGACCTACCGACCTACATGCAAGAGAGCCTCGCCCACACTGTCGCACCTTGCTGGTATCCATGGAGGTCTCAACACGGACAGGGGGCAAGGTGTTTGAACTCACGCTAATCGGTTACAGGAGCAAAGGCTTGTATTGCGCCCTGCCAGGCTGGGCGCAATACCTCGTCGACCTGGGGCGCTTCGTCGTCACCCACAGTCCCCAAGATAAACGCCTCGTAGTTGGCATCTCTGTTCCTACGCGGGCTTACGCGGCAGCATTGTGTGGGCTTGGCGTCGCGTCAGCTGCGTATGTCGACACCGAAAAGGAAGACCCGCTCAGGCACTTTGCATGGTTGGCTTCGCTTCCGATGCGGACGATGTTGCGCTTTCGCAAAGGCGATCGTCTTCATTGCGCGACGTTCGTCGGAGTGAAGCGGGTGGATGGCGAGGACTACCTAGTGATGAGCGGTGGATACTCGCGCCGTTGGGACAAGTGCAGCGACATTCAGCCCGGCGAGCCCGAAGCGGAGTTCGTGCGCCCACGTGTCCTCACGGGAAATTCAGAGTTTGTTGCTGCTTCCGCCCCCGGTATCGACCCTAGAGCCCACGCGTCCCACACAAGCACTGACTGCCTGATCGTTGGGACCAAAGACAGGCTCCGCCCCGAGATGATCGAGCAAGGATTCGTTACTCATGCAACGGGTCAGACCCCAGAGCAGTCCGGATTCCTCAATGATCTGCTTCGTTGCGATGAATTCCTGCTCAATCGTAACGATCATGACCGCACGAAAATCGTCTCTGCGTTTAAAGACGTTCCTGACCTAATCAAGAACTCCGCGCCGCCCGCGGTTGTATTCGATGGGGCGCCTGGGTACCTTCACCATCGAAGCAACTGGAGAAGAAGTGCACGGGTGGTCATCATCGATCGGACCTCCTCTAAAGCAGTGGAGGCAGCGGAAGCGGTTCAGCAAGAGTGTGTCCTCGACATTGGTGGCGTTGACATGTCCAGCGTTGGCCAACCGCCACATGGGATCGAGATCACTGCCTTTTATGAGGCCCTAAGGTGAAGTTCGAGGGAGCGGTCGCTCTGTATGAGGTCGCGGCGCATGCGGTTGCAACGCGCGAGACAATCGCGTCACCTGGTACCAGCCACTTCGTGACCGAGTTCAACAGGCTCCGTCGCGCACTTGACGACTTCGACAAAGATGCGACGTGGCAGAACTTCATGCGACGGTGCCGTCGGATCCAGCGCGAACTCACAACAACACCGTTATCACCCTCCGACCCGGTCTTCGAGATCGCCAATTCGGTGGACTATCTGACGTCCTTGCTTGATGCTGAACGCGGCACCTATCCAGCGGATCTCCTGGCACGCGGAGACCTTTGTGCCGCATCGCTGCGCGACCTGAGCACCGACGAATCGAATCCACTCGGCTCCGCCGCCGCTGCGATTCTCACCAGCGGAGATCTTTCGCGATCAGGCTTGGTCGTTCCTTCCAGGCATCTCGACCGAATAAAGGAATGTCTCACAACTGCAGCTAGCGGTATACGGCTAATAACCGAACGGGAACTCAGCGGACTCGTTGGCATCGAGAGCCTCGTTGTCATCGGACCTTCGAGCCTGTATCCATTGCATCTCCTCAGCGCGCCGCGCGCCGCGGTCATGTGCTTCGTGTACTTCGACTGGGTCCGTGACCGTGACCGTGACACGCGGTTGTTCCCTGGGTCGCCAATTGCGCCGGGAGTGTCATTTCGTTCTTCGCCATCAACGCTCGTTGCTGTTCCCGATGAAGGCGTCGACGCGGCAACCCTCGTGCCCGTCGTTGACTGGGACGCGATGGGTCGCGCATCGAGCACAAACGGTGACGGTTCTGGAGACGAGGCGTCGATCGTTGACGCGAACCAATTCCTTCTTGCTGGAGGCCATTGCGTCTACCTTGAGGCAGTAGAAGGGCCCAAGATCTGCGTAATTAATCTGGAACCGGGATCGAAAGCGGATCTTCGATTTGCAGAAACGCAAACGATTGGACCCGACGACTACATCGTGCTCCGCATCGCAGGCGAAAACCGCGACTACATAGGCGAGATCGCGGATAAGGACATGGGTCAGGATGCCGCTCGTTTAAGGGCGCTCCAGACCGAGTGGAAGACGTTGCTGCACGGTCGGGTCCGTGAACGTGGCTTCTCGCGCGTTGAACAAGAACTCCGGGATCTTGGTGTGACCCGCCCTTACCTTCTGTACCGGCTTGCGCCGGACTCTATTCGTACCCACAATCGCAATGACTTCCAACTGCTTATGGTGTACGTCGGCATCGAAGACCGCGCGGATGAGATGTGGACGGCGATGGGAAAAATTGTCAACGCTCACAAACGGGCCGGGCGCCGGGTGAGGAAACTACTTGAAAAGGCACTCCTTGAAACAGACACGCAAGCGCTCATTCAAACAGGTTGGGTTGATGTCCAGTTACAAGAGAACGACGCAGGCACCCTAAGCGTCTTCCGTGTCGAGGCACGTTCTCCAGTAGTTACGCCGGTAGCTCAAGATGACCTCCAAGTCCTTCACCGAGTTGAGCCTGACCTGTGGCACGGATGATTCCGCGCGCCCATAGGGATGTCCTGACCCCCTGAAATTGGTCCACCTCCAGTGAGACAAACGGCTCCATAAGAATGGAGCCAAGGAGGAACTCGACAACGGCATGTTCCGGGAGGTCGCCAAGGGAAAATGGTGCCCCGAACCAGCGGCGAGTGTCGCCGTCGGGTATCCGGATGTGGTCACGGCGAAGCTTGACGCGGTTCCCATGGTGAAGTTCTGGGATGACGCACTCGTGACCTTCGGGGGTCCGGCGGTTCGGACTGGGAGGAGGGGGTCGGTGATCGTCCCGTCGGTAACAGCCAGATTGATCGACGAGGTCGACAGTGCACGCGCAGTTAGGGACATCGGCTACGACGATCACCGTGGGAATTCTCGCATTCGCCCACGACCTCGTTTTGTCGGCCGCCCCTTGCCCCAGGTTCACCAAGGTCCTACCCTTGGTGAACCTGGTAGCTACTCAATTCACCGGACATCGCGGTAAGCACGGGAGGGGAAAAATTGGCTGAGTTAACAGACCGGCGGGGCAACATTTTCACGACGGACTGCGAGGTAATCGTCGTCACCGTCAATTGCGACGGCGTAATGGGGGC
>SHUZ01000120.1 GCA_009694415.1 Acidimicrobiia bacterium | reverse complement strand
TGTGGGCGAGGGGGGACTTGAACCCCCACGTCCTTGCGGACACAGGCACCTGAAGCCTGCGCGTCTGCCAATTCCGCCACTCGCCCGAGTGCCCACTTGCTTTTTCTCTATGTGGGACCGCTGACGTTAGTGCCTGGCCAGTCGGTCACTCGTGCCAGGAACACAGAGTTTCTCGGGTACTAAGGCCCACAACCTCGGTCACGTCAAGTGCAGCGGTCGATGACCTCCTGGGCCGTACACTCGGCCGTATGGGAGTCCAGGGCTTTGAGCGTCGCCTCGAACGACTGGTGGAAGGCACCTTCGGCAAGGCCTTCCGCAGCGGCCTTGAGCCGGTCGAAATCGCTCGGCGCCTTTTGCGCGAGATGGACACAAAGCGAACCCTCGGCGTTCGAGGCGCGGTCGCACCCAACTGGTATCTGATTGCCCTTTCCTCCGAAGACGCGGCAAGTTTTGACGACTATGCCGACGCATTCGAGAGTGAACTCACTACAGAGGCCCGTGAACACGCTCGCTCGGAGGGATACCACTTCATGGGTCCCCTCTCCATCCAACTGGCCGAAGATCCGGTTTTACGTCGCGGCGACTTGGAGATCGATACTAAGTTCAAAGAGGGTGCGGGCGGTCGCGTCGGGGCACTCGTCTTGTCAGACGGTAAACGTCTTCCACTTTCCGAAGCGATATTCACAATCGGCCGCTTACCCGACTGCGACCTCAAGATCGAAGATGCTCTCGCCTCGCGGCGCCACGCCGAGATACGCCCAGAACCGGACAGCTACCGCCTTGTAGATCTCGGCTCGCTCAACGGCACGACCATCAATGGCTCCAAGGTTCAAGATCACACGTTGTCCGACGGCGACCTAATCGGAGTGGGCGCGGTCGCTATCCGCTTCGAGGCCTCGTAGCCTCCGTCACGCAAATGACCGACGAACTACTCACCGTCCTGAAATTCTGTTTTCTCGCACTGCTGTACTTGTTCCTGTTCCGAGTTGTGCGAGTAGTGATGCTCGAGTTGAAGGCGGACAAGATCGCGCTACCGCTTGCGGCGTTGCCGGTAACGGAAGCTCCCGTCAGCCAACCCAAGCGCAGTCGCGGTGCGCGAGACGAGAGCACCCTTGTCATCGTTGCTCCTGAGTCGCGCGAGGGGGAAACGTTTCTGCTTGATCAAGAGATCACTGTCGGGCGGGCTCCAGGATGCGGCATCGTTCTTGCCGACGACACATTCGCCTCACAAGTACACGCGCGTATTTACCGCCAGGGCGGCAAGACCTACGTTGAAGACCTTGGTTCCACCAACGGCACGCTCTTGAACGGCGAACGAATTTCGGGCTACGTGCGTGTCCGACGCGGCGACCGCGTGCAGTTTGGTCAAACGATTGCGGAACTCACACGATGAAGTTCAACAGTGGTGCCGCTACAGACACGGGCCAGGTGCGTAAGGGCAACGAGGACAGTTACGTCGTTGATCCACGCCTCCAACTCTTCGCCGTCGCCGACGGTGTGGGAGGGCATCAGGGAGGCGAGGTGGCCAGCAGTACGGCCCTCGAATCGTTACGTGCGTCGATCGCATCCGGGGTACCAATGGGTACCGCGGTGCGGGCGGCGAACGATGCCGTCTTTGCCAAGGCACACGCTGATTCCAACCTGCGCGGCATGGGTACAACTCTCACGGCTGCGGTGCCTGTCGGTAACCAGATAATCATTGGACACGTCGGTGACTCACGCGCCTATCTGTTGCGAGACGGCGAACTTCAACGCATCAGCGTGGACCACAGCTTGGTAGAAGAACTCATTGCCGAAGGCAAGATCACAGAGGAACAGGCGATCACTCATCCACAACGATCGATCATCACTCGCGCGCTCGGTATCGGCGACTCGGTCGCGGTAGATGAATACGCCGTAACTCCCGCGCCAGGAGATCGACTTCTCCTCTGCTCGGACGGATTGACCGGCATGCTTCGCGATCCACAGATTTCGGCCATCTTGCGCCGCGAGCCAGATCCGACGCGCGCAGCGAATGCGCTAGTTGACGCGGCCAACTCGGCGGGCGGCGAAGACAACATCACAACGGTCATCATCGACATTGAAATCGGCACGACGGATCTTCTGCCGACAGTTGGAACCGTGGTAGATGTGCCAATCATCTCAGAACCTCGCGACAAATTTGTCCCCGTCCAACCTGTGATCATCCCGCCGCCAGGAGATACACCGGCAGCCTCGGCAGACGATGCATTACAGCCCAACTCGCGACGCAGCGCACGCGCTAATGGGTCTAAGGCGTCGCGCTCTATCTGGCGTCTTGGCCTCTGGGCGATCCCAACCGTGACCATCGTCGTCATCGCTGTATGCGCCGTATGGTGGTTCGCCCGCAACACGTACTACATAGGAGCGAACGACCGCGGACAAGTGATCGTTTACCAAGGGCGACCGAACGGTCTCCTTGGATGGAATCCCACTGTGGCGCGCACTTCTGAACTGCGCATTAGAGAACTCACTGAGGCGACGCGCCTTGAAATCACAGAGAACAAGGAGTTCGCAACGAAGGGAGCGGCGATCGCATATCTATTGCGCCTCAAAACAAACTTGACTTCGGCAACCAGCACCACGACTGGAGCCACGACTACGACGGTGCCGACTAACACGGCTCCCACGACCTCGCTGACGCAACCCATACTTCCGTTGCCGACGGCGTGAGCGTTAACGGGTCGGCACTGAGGAAACGTCGGCGCGACGACGAACTCAAGCTAGGTGCACTCGCCCTCGTAATCGTTGCAGCCGGACATGTTCTGCTCGCGCTGTCGGAGTCTCCCGCTTTTCCGCCCGACCTCTGGGCATTCCTCGGTGGGATCCTTGCGCTCTTTGTGATTGCGCACCTCGCCGTTAGGCGCCTCGCTCCTCGCGCAGACCCAACGTTGCTCCCACTCGCGGCGTTACTCCTCGGGATCGGATACATCACAATCTCGCGCCTCGACGCGGCGGCCGGCGCCGCCGACAGAGTCGGTCCCACCCAAGCTCTTTGGGCCGCGGTCGGGGTAGTCGCATTCGTCGCGACGCTCGTACTGCTACCGACTGTCCGCGCACTCGCTCGCTACAGGTACTCGTTCCTAATGCTTGGCGTTATAGCTCTGCTGCTTCCCCTCGTACCCGGCCTCGGACGCGAGATTAATGGCGCGCTGCTTTGGGTTCGGATCGGGCCACTCACCGTCCAGCCAGGCGAGGCGGCCAAAGTCCTTCTCGTCGTCTTCTTCGCCGCGTACTTAGTAGACAAACGCGAACTACTGAGCTCGGGAAGCCGTCGAATCGGTCGCGTGTATCTCCCCGACCCAAAGCATCTCGGGCCGTTGTTGTTGCCGTGGGGCGCGTCAATCCTGATCATGGTCCAACAGAAAGACCTCGGCTCCTCCCTGTTGTTTTTCGTCGCCTTTCTCGCCATGCTCTACATGGCGACCGGACGCTACGGGTACGTCGTCATCGGCATGGGTCTTTTCGCTACAGCTGCGATTGTTGCCTACAAGACGTTCGGTCATGTGCAGAGCCGCATCGACATCTGGATCAACCCGTGGCAGGACCTGCAAGATACGGGCTACCAGTTAACTCAAAGCCTGTTCGCGTTTGGTAGCGGGGGTTTTGCGGGAACCGGTCTCGGCCTTGGACGGCCCGACGTAATCCCGGTCGCTACAACCGACTTCATCTTCGCTGCTATCGGCGAAGAGCTCGGTTTGTTGGGCACCATCGCCGTACTCATCGGGTTCATGCTGCTGGTAGGAAGCGCTTTTCGCATCTCACTGCAGGCGCAACGACCCTTCCTCAAATTGTTCGGCGCCGGGCTCGCGACGATCCTCGGCATGCAGACATTCGTAATCATTGGTGGCGTTACACGCGTTATTCCGCTTACTGGTGTCACGTTGCCATTCGTCTCTTACGGTGGGTCGTCGCTTGTCGCTAACTTTGTAATCCTCGCGTTGCTACTGCGAATCTCCGACGAGAGCGCGGCAGAAGCGGAAGATGATGCCGCGACCGAAGAAGCCCGACGCGCAATCGAGTCCGCGCACGCATGAACGCGAACATTCGTCGTGTTGGTCTGCTGATGATCGTCCTGATGCTCATCCTCGCTGCCCAACTCACTTATCTACAAGTACTAGATGCGGGAAGGCTGGCGAACGACCCGCGCAACTCACGCACATTCCTGCGTGACTTCACCGGCCCGCGCGGGGCGATCATCGACGCTGCTGGCAAAGTGCTCGCGCACACCGTTCCGAGCGACGATGAGTACGGCCGCCAACGAAAATATCCCTTGGGAGACTTGTTCTCTCAAACGGTTGGGTACCAATCGATCGTGGTCGGTAGTGTTGGCATTGAAAAGGAATACAACGACGTTCTTTCCGGCCGCGATCTCAAGTCCGTGAAGATCGACAACCTAGGTGAGTTGCTTCTCGATAAAGACCACACCGCAAACGTCGTACTCAGCATGCGTGCAGACGCGCAGCAATTGGCCAAAGACACGCTTCGCGGACAAAAGGGTTCGGTCGTGGTCTTGGAACCGGCCACGGGCGCCATCGTCGCCATGTACTCCACGCCGAGTTTTGATCCACAACCGCTTGCGGCTCACAACCCGCGTGAAGTGCAAGTTTACTTCGACTTTCTAAATGCGGACCCTTCCAACCCGGCGCTGCCGCGCGCATATCGCGAGAGGTATCCGCCAGGTTCAACATTCAAGATCGTCACGACAGCAGCGGCACTCGATACCGGCATCGCTACGCCCGAGACAGACTTCCAAAGCGTCAAGTCGTTTACACCGCCACAAGCAGGTCGTCCGATCGAGAATTTCGGTGGCCGCAGTTGTGGCGGAGATCTTGAATCCGTGTTCGTTCAATCGTGTAACTCGGCGTTCGCGCTATTGGGAGTACAACTCGGCGAGTTGTTCCCGCCTCAGATGCGCGGTTTCGGAATTTTCGAAGCACCCTCAATAGATCTGAATCCAGGTGCGGTGGTCAGCATCGGGCCTCCCGAAGGCTCCTTCTCTACCAACAAACCGTCCTTCGCTCTGGCTGGTATTGGCCAGGGCGAGGTCGCTACGACTCCCCTTCAGATGGCATTGGTTGCAAGTGGCGTAGCCAATGGAGGACTCGTCATGACGCCGCATGTCGCCGCCGAAGTTCGCGACGGCGATGGCCGCATATTGCGCACCATCAAACCCAAACCATGGAAGCAGGCGATGACGGGCGCCACGGCGATGACGATTCGCGACTACATGGTCCAGGTGGTGGATCGCGGAACCGGGACGGCAGCGCGAATCTCGGGAGTTGCCGTGGCTGGCAAGACTGGCACCGCTCAATCCTGCGAGACGTGCGACCCCCATGCATGGTTCGTCGCGTTTGCTCCAGCGGAAGCGCCGCGGTACGCAATTGCAGTACTTGTCGAAAACGGTGGCTCGTCAGGCGATGAAGCAACAGGTGGCCGGGTGGCTGCTCCGATAGCGGCCAAGATGTTGCGCTTCCTGCTCGGCCTGTGAGCTCGTCCCCGCTACGGCCGTCGCGAGCGCGCGACGCGATTAGGGTTTAGCGAAGACCATGGTCA
This sequence comes from Acidimicrobiia bacterium, assembly GCA_009694415.1. Lineage (GTDB taxonomy): Bacteria > Actinomycetota > Acidimicrobiia > IMCC26256 > JAENVU01 > SHUZ01. The sequence goes on along the minus strand of SHUZ01000120.1, from coordinate 2,033 downwards.
ATCGTCTGGTATACGCAAACCGTTACGAGGTAGAACGCGAGATCGCGCGCGGCGGTATGGCCGACGTGTCGCTCGCCCGCGACACGAAACTAAATCGCGAGGTCGCCATCAAAGTGCTTTCCCCGCAACTCTCTCGCGATCCTACGTTCGTGCAGCGCTTTCGGGCCGAAGCGCAATCGGCTGCGAAGTTGAACCATCCGAACATCGTCGCTGTCTACGACTGGGGACAAGAAGACGGCACGTCATTTATCGTGATGGAGCACGTAGAAGGCAAGACACTTCGCGACTTGGCCGCCACTGAAGGCCCGCTCACGCCAGAGCGGATAGCGGGAATGGGCGCGGAAATAGCATCGGCTCTCTCGTTCGCTCACCAAGCCGGCGTCGTGCATCGCGACGTGAAACCCGGCAACGTGCTTGTCACGCCCGACGGGCAAGTGAAGGTCACCGACTTTGGGATAGCACAGGCTGACGGAGGAGCGTCGGGCCTAACGCGCACGGGCGCGGTCATGGGCACAGCCACTTACTTTTCACCTGAGCAAGCGCAAGGCCTACCAGTAGATGGTCGCTCGGATATTTATTCGCTCGGGATAGTTCTTTACGAGCTGATCGCGGGTACACCGCCGTTCGCCGCGGACAACTCGATAGCCGTCGCGTCCCAGCATGTTCGCGACTCGCTTCCGAGTCTTAGCGAGCGCGTGCCGGAAGTTCCCGCAGATCTCGAACGCATCGTGGCCATTTGCTTGGCGAAGAATCCGAGCGAGCGGTATCAGTCGGCAGACGAGTTACGCGCAGATCTTCTCCGTTTCCAACGCCATGAACCTGTAGCCGCAGGACCGGTAACAGCCCACGTTGCGGTGATCTCGGATGCCACAACGGCGCTTCCTGTCTTGGTCGGCGGCAACGCCACTACGCGAGCAGCCCCTGAACGGGGTAAGGGACCGCTGGTAATGGTGATCATCCTGCTCGTCGCGCTTGTCGCGGTGGTCGGCGCGCTGATTCTTAGCCAATTAGGCGGCAGCAAAGGCGTCGCACGCGTCGAAGTTCCGTTGGTAATAGGCGACCCTGTAGAGGTGGCCACGGCGAACCTCAAGGCCAAGGGTTTCTCCGTTGTCATCAAGCGCAAGGCAAACGACACCGTGCCCGAGGGTCTCGTGGTGGCGCAGAACCCCGAAGCCGGGACAAAAGCCGACGCGAAGAGCGCCATCGAACTGATCGTGAGCGACGGCGTAGGCAAAGTTCGTATGCCCGATGTTGACGGAGAACTTTTTGAAGATGCCGAGAAGAAGTTGGTCGACCTCGGACTCGAGGTCTTACGCACCGACGAAGAGAGCGCAGACGTGGTGGCCGGCACGGTAATCAGGACCGACCCTGTACCTGGAAAAAAACTTGCAGAAGGTTCTACGGTGACGGTTGTGGTGTCGGCAGGTCCAGCACCAACCCCCGTTCCAAATGTTGTCGGCGAAACCGAGTTCAACGCGACACAAACGCTTGCTCGTGCTGGCTTCATAGTGGAACGTTCGACAGCCGCGAGCAATACGGTGCCGAGTGGTGCCGTCATCAGCACGTCGCCTGCCGCTGGTCAACCGGCAGCAAAAGAAAGCACGATCAAAATCGTCGTGTCGACGGGGCCCGAGCAAGCAACGGTGCCCAACGTCGGGAACCAAAGTCAGGCGACAGCTACGAACACGCTTACGAGCGCGGGGTTCAACGTGGTTGTTGTGCAAGTCGCGTCTACGGCGGACAGGGCCGGCAAAGTAATTACCCAGAACCCCGCTGGTGGGACCACCGTACCTAACGGTTCAAGTGTCACGATCACGGTTGGAACAGGTCTGCCAACGACGACTACGACGGTCTAGACCTGCCGCGTCAGTTCGCGGCGCTAGGTGCTCGGCGCTAGGAACTAAGGAAGTTGCGGAGAAGGTCGTGACCACCAACGGTCAAGATCGCTTCGGGGTGAAACTGCACGCCTTGAATCGGGTACTCACGATGCCGCAAGCCCATTACTAAGCCGTCTTCCGTCTCTGCGGTGATCT
>SHUZ01000119.1 GCA_009694415.1 Acidimicrobiia bacterium | reverse complement strand
CCTTGCGCTTATTGGCGTCGGGCTCAGAGCGACCAGCGTCGAGTGTCTGGTTGATGATTGGGTCATTGACATGGTTGAAGTTCACAACTGAGCCGCCTTTGAACCAGACGAAAAGCGAGTCTGGGTCCTGGCCTGGATAGTTGCGCCAACCGAACGAATCAACTTGTCCGCCGATTGCCATGTTGATGATCGTGGACTGGTCTACCGGTGTAGGCAGGTTCACGGTTATTCCAATCAGGCCGAGTTGACGCTTGACCTCTTGGAAGACCGCCTGCGTGGTCTGGTCGAACGTCGACTGAATGTCGAACTCGAACTTGCCACCGTTGGCCGCCTTCACTTCATCGACCAGTTTCTTGGCCGCTTCGGGGTCGTACTCGGGGAAGCCAGGGTTCTCTACGTAGCCCATGATTTCGGTATCGAAGACCTGGTATGCGTACCGACCAGTTCCCTTGTTTGCAATTGCGTTGAGCTTGTCACGATCGGTGCCCATTGCGATCGCCTTGCGAGCGCGCAAATCGTTGAGTGGTGGATGCTCAACGTTGACGAGAACGTGGCTGATCTCTTGGCGTCCTTCAGCTTCTTCTTGGATTGTGATTCCAGTTAGTTCTTTCACGTCGGCCAAGTCGAGGCCACCGGAACTCGGGATGATGTCGAACTGTCCACCCTCAAGTCCGTTGATGCGTTGTGACGATTCCTGCTGGACAATGAAATCAATGCCGTCCAAGTAAGGGAATCCCGTGCGCCAGTAGTCGGCATTTTTGGTAACGCTGACATTGCCCGATGTCGGGTCGAACGTCTTGAGCTTGAACGGTCCAGTTCCTACGAGCTTCGTGTCGCAGTCGGCGCTTTCCAACTGGCTAGGCGCTGCGATGCCTGCGCGTCCTGTCGCCCAGAGGAAGCCAGGGAACGCTACCCACGGAACCTTCATCTTGACGATGACGCTGTTGCCGCTCACGGTTGTTGAATCGATGTTGCCGAATACGAAACTAAGAAGGATGCCGGCCTTCCATGCGTCGATGTTCTGCTTCACCGCTTCGGCGGTTAGTGCTGTGCCGTCATGGAACATGACGCCATCGCGTACCTCTATCGTCCACTCCGTGAAGTCGGCATTCGGTGTTATCGACTTCGCGAGGTACGGCGCGAACACGTTGGGATCTTGTGTTGGGCGAGCCAACGTGTCGTACATCGACTCGACGACGAGGATCCCAGAGATCGCGAGTTGCGCGCGCGGGATGCAGAAGTTGGTCGTGTTGCCTTCGAGCGCATACTTGAGCGTGCCGCCCATCACTGGTTTGTCAGAACTGCCGCCTCCGCTCGGGTTGTCATTACTGCTGCTTCCACCGCACGCGGCGAGCGCAAGAGCGATCACTGCCGCTACGGCTCCTATCTTTAGCGCTCCTCGGTGCGACCTCAATGTCCGTCCCACTGTTCCCCCTCAATTGGCCGGACTGGGCCGGCGCCGAATCGTATTTGCTCTGCGGACGGTTTCTTCTTCAGCCCGGCGGAGTGCCTGGCAAAGTAGGAAGTACTGGCCGCGTTGTCAAACAAGACCACGATTTTGTCCCTCCATGCGAATCGACGCGCTAATTGCCTGATCTGGGGCTACCGTCGAGACCATGGACGTGGCCCGAGATCCGATCCTGGTGTCGCGAAGCTGTGTGATCGATGCCGCTGACCTGGAATGGCGATTTTCTGGCTCCGGGGGTCCAGGTGGGCAACATGCCAACACCGCCAATACCAGGGTGGAGCTGCTTTTGGACCTCCGAGTTGCCCAATCTTTAGGCCCTAGGCAGAGAGCACGCCTACTGGAACATTTCGGGCCTGTCGTTCGGGTCGTGGCGAGCGACTCCCGCTCGCAAGCCCGCAATCGGGATTTGGCAAGGGAACGTCTAGGCGCCCGTCTTGCCGAGGCGCTTCGAGTTCGCAAGGGCAGAATTGCGACGAAACCAAGTCGATCGGCCAAGAAGACGCGTCTTCAGAACAAACGTAAACGCGGAGACCTCAAGGTGACGCGCGCCCGCCCCAACCGGGAGGACTGACACGGAGGCCCGAAACTTCCATCGTCGCTCTATGAGATGTGGGAGTATCGGGTCATGAAACGGCTCACTGGATTAGACGCGGCATTTCTTTCACTCGAGACCTCGACCAATCACATGCACGTGATGGCTGTAGTGGTGCTCGACCCCACAGAACTAGAAGGCGGCTTCACGGCTTCGACGCTCAAGCGCCTGATCCGGAGCCGCATCGACAAGTTGCCACAGTTCAGGCGCAGAGTTGTCGCGGTGCCGTTCGGCATCAATCAACCGTTGTGGGTGGAAGATCCGGGATTCGACCTTGATTTTCATATACGCCAAGTTGCGGTCCCGCGGCCAGGGAGAACAAAGGAAGTCGCGCAGCTGGTAGGCGAGATCGCGGGTTGGCAATTGGACCGCGATCGCCCGTTGTGGCAAATGTGGGTGGTTGAGGGACTCGAACACGATCGCGTAGCAATAATTGCGAAGGTGCACCACTCTGTTCTTGACGGAGCATCCGGTGTCGAAATGCTTGCACAACTCGTTGACTTAGAGCCGATACCAGTACCCGACGCTATTGCCCCCGGATACTGGGAACCCGACCGCGTGCCGGGGGACTTAGAAGCTTTCGCAGCATCCGTTATTTCGCTTGTGCGTCGGCCAATGCGCGTAGCGAAGGCACTCGCCAACCTTGGCGAGTCGTTGCTTCGCCTCGGGACGCGGCTCCGCAACGAGACAGTGCAAACCGGAGTTCCGTTCTCGGCGCCACGGCTCGCATGGAACAGCGCGATCACGCCGCATCGCAAGGTGGCGTTCGTCACGATGTCTCTCGACGACGCGCGCAAGATCAAAGATGTTTGTGGAGCGACGATCAACGACGTGATCCTCGCGGTGCTTTCCGGCGCGTTCCGCCGCTACCTCGAGGCGCGAGATGAGTTACCGGATCGTCCGTTGGTAGCAGTCGTTCCTACGTCGGTTCGTAGCAGTATGGATTCTGAAGCAGGCAACCGCGTGTCGGCGATGTTCACGCAGTTGGCGACAGATCTGAGTGACCCGCTCGACCGACTGCATGCGGTGCAGGCAACCATGACAGGAGCGAAGCAAGTTCACGAAGACATCGGGGGCAACACACTTGAACAGTGGGCAGAACTGGCTTCGCCGGCGCTGCTCGCCAGCGGGATGGGCCTGTACAGGCAACTGCGACTTGTCGAACGTCATCCACCAATCATGAATGCCATCGTGTCGAACGTGCCAGGCCCGCAGTTTCCGATTTACTTCGGCGGCGCGCGCATGGTGAGTATTTTCACGATGGGTCCGGTATTCGATGGAGTGGGTCTCAACGTGACCGTTATCAGTTATGAAGGCAAGCTCCACGTGGGCTTCATGGCATGCCGCGAGACCGTGCCAGAACTTTGGCGGTTAGCAGAGGAAGTCCCCACTGCGATGCAAGACCTACTCAAAGCGGTTACCTAAAGCAGGCGTCTACAGGCCAAGGAACTAAAAGATCCAGTCTTCATGTTCGTCGGGCCGCGGGCCGCGACGGATAAACCATTCCCATCCGAATGCATCGCGAAACGCGTCGACTGGAATCTGCAAAAAGAAAGAGTCGTCAGATATCTGACTCGCGTGTGCAGCCATGGCGGAGCGTTTCGCGTCGACAAAGTCGCCGACGTCCACTGTCGTTGTGATGGCGGAGGCCGCTGATCCCATATCGAAGTCTTCGACATTGCCGATTCCGCCGACGTTGCCGTCCTCGTCCATCTGCGCGCGCATAAGGGCCAAGAGGTGATCGCGGTTCATGGTTGCTTCATAGACCCGGGGTGTTCCTGCGAGTTCTGCCGCTTGCACTCCAACACGGTGTACTTGGATGTGGTCGGGGTGGCCATAACCACCGTGCTCGTCGTAGATGGTTAACGCATAGGCGTCTTCTTCTAACAAGATTTGAGCGAGTTGGGCGGCCGCGTTGTCGATGTTTGCCGCGGCGAAACAGTCGGTTCGCGCGTTTGTCGCCTCCCCTGCCATTCCGGAGTCGTGGTAGCCGAGGTAGGCTATACGCGCGATGCCAAGTATCTCCGCAGCACGTTCCGCCTCCACTTTACGCACTTCCCCTAGCGTGGTGCCTTGCTTGAGACCGTTTGGTAGCCCTGGTGTTTCGCCGAGTTCGCCGAGTGTTGCGAGGACCAGAACTACGCGATGTCCTGCTGCAGCCGCACGCGCGATGGTGCCGCCGGTAACGATTGTTTCGTCATCGGGATGGGCATGTAAACACACGAGTGTCTGAGGCATGCTGCCATTGTCGCGGGTCCGGCATCGTTGCGGCGAAAGGGCTGCCTGGTGCGGCCTGCGACCTGACGTTAGAGTCAGGTTTGATTCAATCGAACACAGGGGATGAACATGCCGCCGAAGAGCAACCGACCATTCCGCACGCGAACCTTCACCGCACTTTTTTTGGGGTGCGCATTGGTCGCTGGGGCGGCCTGTTCGAACGCCAAAAAGAGTGATACGACGCCCACGACCGGTGCTTCAAAGACCGTGGATCAGCCCGGGGTCACCGATGACACCATTCGCGTTGGTGGCGTGGCATCGATCACTAACCCTTTGAATGCGCCCTACGGTGACATCTTCAATGGTGCTCAGGCCTATTTCGACATGGTCAATTCGGAAGGCGGGGTCAACGGCCGCAAGATCGAGATCGTCTCCAAGCGCGATGACCAGTTGGGGAACAATCAAACCGAAGTCGACGGACTGTTAAGCCAAGACGACGTCTTCGCTGCAGTCGGCATGCTTACCCTCGTGAACTTCAGCGGCGCTCCCGCTCTTGAGGCAGCGGGAATACCGACCTTCGGCTGGAACATCAGCGAAGACTGGACGGGCCCGCTCAACTTTTTTGGCAACGTTGGCGCATTGTGCCTCGGGTGTAAGGGAATTGACATGCCCTGGATGGCGCAGGAACTAGACAAGAAGTCGGTAGGTATCCTCGCTTACAACGTGCCGCAATCGGTGAGTTGCGCGGAAGGTACGCGGGATTCGTTCGAAGCAATGCCGAGCGCGAAAGTTGGTTTTTACAGCGACAGCCTCACATTCGGTACGACTGATTTCAGCGTTGAAGTCTCCAAGATGAAGGAGGCTGGCGTCGACTTTGTCGCTACGTGCATGGATATGAATGCAGTGCTGGCGATCGCGAAGGAAGTACGGAAGCAGGGCGCCGACGCGATCCAATACTTGCCCAACGGTTATGACCAGGAATTTATGGCTGCCAATGGAGAGTTCTTCGAAGGTGCGGTCGTGCGCGTGCCATTCGCTCCAGCCGAGTCGAAGCCGCAGCCTGCTGGACTCAAGAACTATCTCAAGTGGATGAAGAAGGCTGGCTTTGAGCCGAATGAGTACACGGCCTACGGGTGGATCAACGCGGGAATGCTCGTCGCGGGCCTTGAAGCGGCAGGACCCGACTTCACCCAGAAGAAGGTCGTCGACGCGCTCAACAAGATGACCGATCTGAACGTAGATGGATTCATAGCGGGTATCGATTGGACTACCCAACACGTCGAGACGGAGCCGCCTGTCTCGTGTGTCGCGTATGTGATTGTGAAGAATGGCAAGTTCGTCCCGGCTTTCGTTCCGAAGGGTAAGACATTCTTATGCCATAAGAAGGGTGCCAATCTCTCTGACAAGCCAACCTTCGAGTAGCTCCAACAACGGGCCGCTAGCGGACTTGCGCTCTACATGACCGACTTCTTCACCTACGTCGTTGAAGGCATCCCATATGGATGCGTCTTCTCGCTCGTCGCGATCGGGTTGGTGCTTACCTACAAGACCAGTGGCGTATTCAACTTGGCGTTCGGCGCGCAAGCCTTTCTTTCGGCGGCCGTTTACTACGACGTGCGAGTTCGTCATGGCTGGCCCACAGTGCCTGCGTTCGTCTTGGCGGTTGTCGTGGTTGCACCTGTAGTGGGGTTGCTCTTCGACCGTCTCGTATTTCGACATTTACGAACCGCGTCGCCGCTAGCGAAACTCGTTTCGTCGTTGGGTCTGCTGGTGGCGGTGCCTCAAATCGTGCAGATCTGGATGGGCAAGGGCGCGACATTCGGGATTGTCGGAATTTGGTGGAACGACGACGCGCTCTATCGCCTCGGGGATTTTGTGCTCGATGGCCGCGAGATGGCGATCATCACGAGCACCGTGATTGCTGTGGCCGCTCTCGGCGCGTTGTTCCGGTGGGCGCCGATCGGACTTCGGATGCGCGCAGTTGTGGAAAGCCCGCGCATGACGGAATTAGCGGGGGTGAATGCAGATCGTGTTAGTGGTTTCTCGTGGATGCTTTCGAGCCTCTTCGCTGGATTAGCCGGAGTGCTTATCGCTCCTCTGTATTCGGGTTTCAGTACCGCCGACTTCACGACATTGCTCGTCGCTGCGATCGCCGCCACAGCCTTCGCTCGCCTGACGAGTATTCCTATGGCTCTGCTCGGGGGATTACTTCTCGGAGTCGCGCAAGGATTGATGGCTGGGTATCTCCCACCCGCGAGTCTTCTCGCGCGCAACTTGCGTCCGTCGTTCCCGTTCATAGCTCTATTCCTGTTACTTCTGTTTTGGCCGGGGTTACGTACCGCTACCCAAAATCGTGATCCGATGGCGGGAGTCGATCCGCCTCCCGCGCCCCCAGCCGCGCAAGAACGCAGCGCGTTTCTCACAACGGCGACCCGAATATTCGGCGTCGCGATGCTGGTGCTGTTGGTCGTGTGCTCGATCACCATTTTCGATACCTACTGGCTTGGCATCTTCACACGCGCTGCGATCTACGCGACGATCTTCCTTTCGATCACCGTGATTACCGGCATGGGCGGCCAAGTGTCGTTAGCGCAAGCGACGTTCGCGGGAATCGGCGCATTCGCCACGGCGCAGATTGTGGAGACATGGGGGTTCGCCGTCCTGCCGACCATGCTTGTAGCCGCATTGATCGCCGCCGCCGTCGGAGCATTGATCGCTATTCCGACGCTGCGCCTAGCCGGGGTGTTCATGTCGCTGGCAACGCTCGCCTTTGCGTTGATGTTTGGTTTCGTGATGGTGCCGATGGGTTGGGTGGGCGGCGGGACCCGAGTGCTCGATGTACCGCGCCCCGCCGGTCTAAGCGAAGACAAACCCTTCTTCTTCTTCTGCATATTGGTGCTGGCACTCGTAGCGCTGTTCGTGGTTCTGATTCGCAAAGGCACGACAGGCAGATTTCTTGATGCCTTGCGCGGCAGCGACATCGCGGCCCAGTCCATCGGAATCAATCCGGCGCGTTCCAAGATTCTTGTGTTCGCCATTTCCGCTGGCATCGCAGGTTTGGGTGGAGCGCTGCTAGCGATCGACAAGGGTCAAGCCGCACCGACCGACTTCGATTATTTTTACAGCCTGTTCTTCGTCGTGATTGTTGTAACGCTGGGCGCGCGTACCGTCGAGGGCGCGATCTACGCAGGCATCGGATTCATGTTGATGCCCGAGATTCTCAAGTTCGTCGGGCTATCGCCGAGTTGGCAGTTCGTGTTGTTCGGTCTTGGGGCCATCACGTATGCGAAACACCCGGACGGAGTACTCGAGTTCAACAAACTGAAATCGCTTGCTTTCATTGATCGGCACTTGCCAGCGCGA
>SHUZ01000118.1 GCA_009694415.1 Acidimicrobiia bacterium | reverse complement strand
AGATTCTCAAGTTCGTCGGGCTATCGCCGAGTTGGCAGTTCGTGTTGTTCGGTCTTGGGGCCATCACGTATGCGAAACACCCGGACGGAGTACTCGAGTTCAACAAACTGAAATCGCTTGCTTTCATTGATCGGCACTTGCCAGCGCGACTCCGCGCAGTTTCTGGCGACGGCGCGACCGCTGCTTCCGGGGGAGAACTCTGATGGCGCTGCTGGACGCGAATGGGATCACGAAACGGTTCTCTGGGATCGTCGCAGTGGACGACCTCTCGCTCTCTGTCGCTAACGGAGAGGCAGTTGGGCTCATCGGACCTAACGGCGCGGGCAAGACCACGTTCTTCAATTGCTTGCTTGGTATAGAACGTTGCGACAGCGGCACAGTGACATTAGATGGGCAAGAAATTACGAGGCTTGCGACTTACCGCAGAGCGCGGCTCGGACTTGGGCGCACGTTCCAACGCATGGAGTTGTTCGCGGGAATGACAGTTCGCGATCACCTGCTTGTGGCCGAGAGGTCCCGTCTGGGTACAGGCCGCCTTTGGAAAGACCTACTCAATCGTTCTAGCCCCAGCGCGGAGGAACGGTCGCGAGCCGATCACACCCTTGATCTTTTGGGCCTTGCTGATGTTGCCGAAAGTCCGGTAGAGGCATTGAGTCTCGGGCGCGGTCGGCTCGTCGAGGTAGGCCGAGCACTGATGGCGGAACCGAAACTGTTGCTACTCGACGAGCCGTCATCCGGACTCGATGCGGGAGAGACCAACGCCCTTGCTGAGACGTTGCGCGACGTGCAGGCTGCGCGGGGAACGGCAGTCTTACTTGTTGAACATGACGTCGATTTTGTGAGGTCGTTTGCATCTCGTTGTTACGTGCTCGACTTCGGAAGTTTGATCGCCGAGGGGCCTACAGCGACAGTGCTAGCTGAAGACGCGGTACGCAAGGCGTATTTAGGGGAGACCGTGTGACCATCCAGACCCCGCTGTTCGAACTACGCAATGTCGAAGCTTCCTATGGGCCGTTTCGTGCGTTGTTCGGGGTGTCGTTGGCGATCAACGAAGGCAAAGTGCTTGCGCTGCTTGGTGCCAATGGATCGGGGAAGACAACCGTCGCGCGTGTTTGCACCGGCCTTGTTAGCCCTACCTCTGGCGAGGTCTTGTTGGGTGGAGTGCGCGTCGATGGGTTGAAACCTTTTCAGATCGCTCGACTTGGTGTGGTGCATGCTCCCGAAGGGCGATCGGTGTTTGCATCGTTGAGCGTGGAAGAGAATTTGGTGCTTACCTTCAGGCGCGAGTTCGGAAGGTCGGGTGTCCAACGTGGCCTCGACCGAGCATTCGAGTTGTTCCCGCGGCTCGGAGAGCGCCGAAGGCAGATAGCGGGGACTCTTTCGGGTGGCGAACAACGGATGCTGTCCCTCGCCCGTGTCCTCGTACACCCGCCGAAACTCCTTGTTGCAGACGAACTGTCACTCGGTCTTGCCCCAATTGTGGTGGATGAGGTGTATCGCACGCTCGAGACGGTGCGCGCGACGGGGACGACTTTGCTCATTGTGGAGCAGTACGTAGGCCACGCACTTGGAATCGCCGATGAAGTGGCGGTTTTGAGCAAGGGGGTCATCGCGTACCGGGGTCCCGCTGGCGATGTAGATGATCTGGCTGAGTGGTTATTGCCGCACGGATAGCAGTTGTCGGGCAGAACTGACGCGCATGTCATACGATGCGGGAACTGAGCCAAGGGGCTCGGATCCGGGGGGATGACATGACTTCGTTGAACAGCGTCGCGAGCCGCATTAGAGGGTCAGTGGCGATCGTGGCCGTCATTGCGGTTGGAGGACTCGCAACCGTGGCATGTGGTGGCGGCGATTCGGGCGGAACCAGCTTGCGATATGGATACGACATGTCTGCACAGTTCACGAACACATTCGACGTTGCGGAGAGCAAGGGCGACTGCGACGCCGTTCCGATGTCATATATCTACAGTTCTGTTCTTGGTTATGACCCCATATCGGGAGAACTTCTCCCCGAATTGGCAACCGAGTGGGTCATTGAGGGCGGGGCCAAGAAGTCGATCACGTTGACGTTGCGCGACGACGTCACTTTCCACGACGGCACCAAGTTGGACGCAGCAGCCGTCAAGCAGGGAATAGATAGGAATAACAAGAACGATCAGTTGAGTGGTCTCGACCCGATCCAAACGATCGAGGTTGTTAACCCTACAACGTTGAAGATTCAGTTGAAGAACAATCAGGCCATGCCACTCCTATACACATTGGCCGACGCGCGCGACGGAATGATCATGTCGCCGAGTTCCGTGGATACGGCCGCCGAACGCCCGATCGGGTCCGGTCCGTTCAAGTTCATTGAGTACAAGCCGGGACAGGGCATAACGCTTGAGCGTTATGACGGTTACTGGGAGAAGGACACATACGACTTTGGCGGCATCGAGTTCACTCAGGTCGGAACCGGACCTCCAGCGCTTACCGCGTTGAAGGCTGGTTCAGTGGACATGATCCGCGCCGAGATGGAGTCGCTTGAAGCGATCGAGAGCGACGAGAACCTCGGTTCCGTCGTACAGCCGAGCGGCGCGTACTTGCAGTTCCAGATGCGCGAGGCATACAAGGACGGACGCAAGAGTCCCTTTGCGGACGAGCGAGTTCGTAAGGCGATGCGATACGCGATCAACACGGAGGAGATAAACAGGATTGTGGAGCGCGAGAAGGGTGAGGTCGCTTCGCAACCGCTACCGAAGGACTCGCCCGGCTACAACGCTTCGATCGCAAATGCGTATCCGTTCGATCCAGCGAAAGCCAAAGCGTTGCTTACCGAGGCTGGCCTTCCGAATGGATTTGAGTTCACGATGGCGATTCCAGGTCCTGGCATCAAAAACATGGCCGACCAGGGCCAACTCATTCAAGATCAGCTGAAGAAGATCGGTGTGACTGCAAAGATCGTGCCGATCCTTGGCCAGGACATCGCGACGCAGTACTACATCGAGGGAGGTGGCGATGCGTTCGCTGCAGCGCGTCTAGCGAGCATGTTCTATCCGACAGCGATTGATTCACAGTGGGGAAAGTACGAGTTCGTCGCTATTTGGAATGGCGCGGAGAATGCGGTAATTACGGACCTGATGAACAAGGCACTTGGCAGTAATGACCAAGCCGAGATTGCTGGCTTCGTTCAGCAGGCTGCGCTGTACACATCGGAACATGCGCTCGAAGTTCCGATCGCATTTATGCCTCAGATCATCGGCTTCGATAAGGCCCGTGTTGGCGGAACGTTCACGGGTCAATACGACATTTGCAAGGCGCCTGATCTATCCGGCTTGAAGATGAAGTGAACCTGGTCATCGATTGGAAAAACTGACGCATGGGTACGTACATCGTGCGTCGGCTTGCGTTGACAGTTCCACTATTGCTGCTTGTATCGGTGATTGTTTTTGGACTGTCGCAACTGATCCAGGGTGACCCTGCGGTAGTGGTGGCTGGTGGACAACAAGCGACTCCAGCCGGCATTGAACGCGCGCGAGAAGAGATGCACCTAGATAGGTCGACAGCCGCGCAATACGGGATATGGCTCGGGGGTGCGGTGCGGGGTGATCTTGGCGAGTCCTTTTATAACAACCGCACGGTTGCAGCTGAAATATTCACCCGGTTTCCTGTAACGCTTTCGGTCGCGTTGGGTGCGATTTTTGTGACGATTGTGCTCGGCGTGCCGATGGGACTTATCGCGGGCGTGCGGCCTGGGAGCAAGATCGACAGGATTGTGACGTTCTCCTCGAGTACCGGGTTGGCTATTCCCGATTTTTGGTTGGCGATGGTGTTGGTGACGATCTTCGCCGTGAACCTGCAGTGGCTTCCTGCGATTGGGTATGTGCCGTTTACGGAGTCGCCCAGTGAGTGGGCGAACCACCTATACCTCCCGTGGATTGCGATGGGTATACCGGGTGCGGCAGGGCTGGCGAGACAGGTGCGCGGGGCCCTCATCGATGCGATGGAACAGGATTACATTCGAACTGCGCGCGCGAAGGGATTGCCGTCGCGAATGGTTGTGATGAAGCACGCATTCAAAAATGCGTCGATAGCGCCTGTGACGGTTCTCGGAATCTCGTTTGCTTACATGCTCGGCGGAACGGTGATCCTCGAGACGATTTTCTCGCTGCCTGGCATGGGGCAGTACTTCTATACCGCGCTCATCAACAAGGATCTTCCGGTTATTCAGGGAGTTGTGTTGCTCACTGCACTGATCTTTGTCGTATTGAATTTGCTGGTCGATGTCTTGTACGCGTATTTGAATCCGAAGGTGCGCCTCGGATGATCGCCGTGCGAGGTCACCATGAGTTTTGAGATGGAACCGGCGATCGCCGCCGATCAGATCACCGACGAGGCTTTCGCGATCGAGACGGGCGTTGGGACGATCGTTGAAGATCCGTGGCGCCGCGTTCGACGGCGCTTCGTGCACAACAAGGCTGCAATGGCGGGCCTTGTGATCATCACCTTGCTGTTGTTGGTGGCGGTGTTCGCTCCGCTGATCGCGCCCTACGATCCAACGGCCACCAACGTAGGCCCCATCAATGCGGGGCCGAGCGCGCAGCACCCGTTGGGAACGGACAGCATCGGGCATGACTTGTTGAGCCAATTGGTATACGCAGCGCGCGCGTCGTTGTCTGTGGCGTTTATTGTTGTTATCCTTGCTTCGCTTGCCGCGTTGCCGCTCGGTTTGACAAGTGGTTACTTCGGCCGATGGATAGGTGGCGGAATCGACTGGCTGATGAGTGCCTTGTTCACGTTTCCTCCGCTGACGCTTGCTTTGGCGGTCGCCGCGCTGCTTGGCCCGAGCTTGATTAACTCTGCGATCGCTGTGGCCATTGTGTTTGTTCCCGGCATCGTGCGCTTGATTAGATCGCAGGTACTTGCGGTTCGTGAGGAAACGTTTATTGAGGCGTCGCGTTCGATAGGGGTTGGGTCGCCGCGAATGATTCGCAAGCACGTCTTTCCGAACACAATCTCGCCGTTCATCGTGCAGGCAGCTTTGCTCATGGGTTACGCCATCGGTGCGGAGGCAGGCCTGTCTTTTCTGGGCCTTGGGATACAGCCGCCGAAAGTCTCGTGGGGGAGCATGTTGCAGAACGGCTACTCCACGATCAATGAGACACAGTGGCCGTTGATACCGCCGGTAATCGCGATTCTCTTGGCGATTCTGTCGTTCAACCTGATCGGCGATGGATTGCGTGACGCTCTGGGCCGCGAGAGTTTTCGGGTGAACGAATGACACTTCCAACGCTTGAAGGCGCAAAAAGGGATGTCGCTACTCCGATTTTGGAGGTTCAGGGCCTGACGGTGGAGTTCGGAACCCGTCTCGGTGCGTTGCGTGTGGTGGAGGACGTGTCGTTCACCGTGGCCGCTGGCGAGACGGTCGGTCTGGTTGGCGAGAGCGGTTCTGGGAAGAGCGTGTCTTCGCTTGCGGTGATGGGATTGATCTCGCCGCGTGCCGGACGCGTACAGGCGGACGTGTTGCGATTTGATGGCCGCGACTTGCTCGCGTTGGATGCTAAGGAGCAGCGCGCGATGCGCGGTTCTGAGATGGCGATGATTTTCCAGGAACCGATGACGAGTCTGAACCCGGTCTTTACAGTGGGCAACCAGATTGAAGAGGCGGTGCGTGTGCATCAGCGCTGCTCTCGCAAGCAGGCGCGAGCGCGCGCGGTGGAGATGTTGGATCGGGTTGGTATTGCAGACGCGCATAGGCGGGCGAAGGATTATCCGCACGCGTTCTCTGGAGGTATGCGCCAAAGGGCGATGATTGCGATGGCGTTGATAAATGAGCCGCGGCTGCTCATCGCCGATGAACCGACGACGGCGTTGGACGTGACTATCCAGGCGCAGATACTGGACTTGTTGCGTACATTGCAACGCGAGAATGGGATGTCGGTCGTGTTTGTTACACACGACCTTGGTGTGATCGCGGAGATCGCAGACAAGGTCGTTGTGATGTATGCGGGACAGGTTGTGGAACACACGGGCGTAGAGGAAATCTTTGGTTCACCGCGCCATCCGTATACCGAGGGATTGCTTTCATCGATGCCGCAGTTGGCACGGCCGGGTGCGCCGCTGGTTGTGATTCCTGGCCAGGTTCCGAACCCGGACGCGTGGCCGGTCGGGTGCCGGTTCTCGCCGAGGTGTGTTTATAGCGAACCTCAATGTGATGCGGCGCCTGTGGCGATTACGACGGTTGGGGAATCACAAACGCGTTGCGTGCGTGTGTCGGAATTGACCTTGCCTGGATCGCACTGGGTTGCTCTGGAAGAGGAAGCGCCAGCGGTTCCTGCAGCGCCAGTAGGGAAAGGTAGCGCCGCCGCACCTGATGCGTTGTTGGACGTGACGGATTTGTCTAAGGCGTTTCCGATTCGGTCGGGATTGCTGCGCGGCGTGGTTGGCGAGGTTCGTGCGGTCGACGGTGTGTCCTTTTCGATTGGGAAGGGCGAGACGCTCGGACTTGTCGGCGAGTCTGGATCGGGGAAGTCGACGGTCGCGCGGCTCGTGTTGCGCCTTGTTGAACCAACGGCGGGTTGCGTGATGCTCGATGGTGCGGAAGTGACGGCGTTGGATGCGGCCGGCCTGCGCGCGGTACGTAGCCAGATGCAGATCGTGTTTCAGGATCCGTATTCTTCATTGGACCCGCGCGCAACGATTGCGGACACGGTTGGGGAACCGTTAGAGGTGCACCGAGGATTGCGCGGCGGTGATAGGGACGCGGCCGTTGCTGAATTGCTTGAGAGGGTTGGTTTGTCGGCGGAACTCGTGCGTCGTTATCCGCATG
Source organism: Acidimicrobiia bacterium (assembly GCA_009694415.1). Classification (GTDB taxonomy): domain Bacteria; phylum Actinomycetota; class Acidimicrobiia; order IMCC26256; family JAENVU01; genus SHUZ01. The sequence goes on along the minus strand of SHUZ01000118.1, from coordinate 856 downwards.
AGTTCTCGGGTGGTCAACGACAACGGATTGCGATTGCGCGTGCGCTGGCACTTGAGCCGAGTTTGTTGGTACTTGATGAGCCGGTCAGCTCGCTCGATGTGTCGACCCAGTCACAGGTGATCAACCTGTTGATGGAGTTGCAGGCGCACTTCGGTCTTTCTTATTTGTTCATCGCGCATGATCTCTCGGTCGTGCGGCATATTGCGGATCGGATAGCGGTGATGTATCTGGGGAGGATCGTCGAACAGGGAAAGTCGGAAGAGGTTTACTTGCGTCCGACCCACCCATATACGGCTGCCCTGTTGTCGGCGATTCCGGTGCCAAGTCCGCAGATCGGCCGTCGCCGCGAGCGGATGGTGCTCGAGGGAGACGTACCGAGCCCATTGGATCCGCCAGCGGGGTGCCGGTTCCATCCGCGTTGTGCGTTTGCGATGGATATCTGTGCAGTGCGGGATCCTGAGCCTTACGTGACAGAAACAGGTACCGTCGTGGCTTGCCACTTGCATACGGAAGGTCCGATGCTCTCAGGGAGACCGGTTACGGTGCTGGAATCGAAGGTGGGGAAGCAATGAGATCGATAAAACACAACGCGACCGCGTGTCGCAGAAACGGGGAAGTAATGAAAGCAGTATCAGTCAAGTTATTAGCGGTAATGGCGGCGGGAGCATTCGTGTTCGCTGCATGTTCGAGCAGTGATAGCAATTCGTCCACTGCAACGACCAAGCCCGCGGCCACAACGACTACGGAAGCGGCCAACAAGTACAAGGCGACCGCCGATCCGACGACAAACCTTGTGGATGGAGCGACAGTCTCGGTGACGGTATCGGGGTTCACCGCTGGCAAGACGGTGGGAATC
>SHUZ01000005.1 GCA_009694415.1 Acidimicrobiia bacterium | reverse complement strand
GAATTGTTCTGGCAGGATACACCGCGATGAGCAGTCTTTGGACACCGTACGGCGAAGAACCTGTAGGAAATCCCACGGGGGGCCCGGAACCGGAACCCGGTTTTGGACCCTTAAGTGATGGAACCATCGAGCCGCCAGGCCCGCCAGGCGAATTAGACGAGGAGCAAATGCGCGAGATGCTCTCGCGGTTGGCTGCCACGCCGGTTGAGGCGATTGTCACACAATTCGCAGTAGAACTACAGGAGATTTGTGTCTTGCATTTGGGATTGGCAGGTGAACGTCCAGAATCATTGTTCCAAGCTGCCCTCGCGCTCGACGCAATGGCATCTCTTTCCGAAGGCCTCGGAGACAGACTTGCCCCCAACACCGACGCGCTACGTCAAGCCGTTTCGCAGCTACGGCTCGCGTATGTTGAGATCGCGTCTGGCAACCCGACAGTTGCCGAAGAACAGCCAGTGATCGGCCCTGACAACAGCCCGTGAGGAATCCCTTCTTTGCTCCTTCGGCAAACCCAATATTGACCATGAACCTGGAAGGTGTATGAAAACAAAAACGCTAAAAATCGAAGAGTACGCGTTGATCGGTGACACCCATACTGCCGCGCTTGTCGGCAACGACGGTTCTATCGATTGGATGTGTGCACCTCGGTTCGATTCCGGCGCTGTGTTCGCAGCACTTCTTGGAAATCCAGAAAACGGACGATGGAAGTTGGCTCCCGCGGGCGGAATCCAGAGCGTCGAACGTCATTACGTGAAAGACACGCTCGTGTTGGAGACGATCTTTCATACCGATGATGGCGATGTAAAGATCACAGACTGCATGCCGATTCGATCGCGCAGCGTCGACGTGCTCCGCATCGTTGAAGGCCTCTCCGGACGCGTCCCGATGCACATGGACCTGCGCGTCCGATTCGACTACGGATCCGTCATCCCGTGGCTCGAACACACCCACGGCGAGCTACGCGCTGTGGCTGGGCCAGATGCTGTCTTACTGCGAACACCGGTCGACACGCACGGGGCAAACAATTCGACAGTCGCGGACTTCGTCGTTGAAGCGGGCGACAAAGTGCCGTTCGTACTCGCCCACTATCCGTCGCACGAACCTCTCCCGCGCGCAGCGGATCCACTGCGCACAGTCAAGGAAACAATCCGCTGGTGGCATGCCTGGTCGTCGCAATGCACCTACGAAGGAGAATGGCGCGACGAGGTCATGCGTTCGCTCATCACACTCAAGGCGCTCACGTACGCTCCGACCGGAGGAATCGTCGCTGCCCCCACGACCTCACTCCCTGAATGGATCGGAAGCGTTCGCAACTGGGACTATCGGTATTGCTGGTTACGCGACGCGACTCTAACGCTCTTCTCCCTAACTATCGGGGGGTACACGGAAGAGGCGCTCGCATGGCGCGATTGGCTGATTCGTGCGATCGCGGGAGAACCAGAAGATCTGCAGATCATGTACGGAGTCGGAGGCGAACGACGTCTCAGCGAGTTCGACGTCGATTGGCTCCCGGGTTACGAGGGATCGGCGCCGGTAAGAGTCGGCAACGCGGCGAGTGAGCAATTTCAACTAGACGTGTACGGAGAAGTTCTCGCAACGCTCTATCGCACCCGCAAGCGCATGGGAGATATCGGTACACACCACGACTCGTGGGACCTCGAGAAGGCTCTGCTCGCCTCCCTTGAGCGACGTTGGCGCCAACCAGACGACGGCATCTGGGAAGTGCGTGGCCAACGCCAGCATTTTGTCCACTCGAAGGTGATGGCATGGCTGGCATTTGACCGAGCAATACGCAATGTCTCTGAGTTCGGACTCGATGGGCCCGCGAAACGTTGGGCGAAGGTGCGCGACGAGATCCACGCCCAAGTGTGCGCCGAGGGTTTCGATCCCGAACTTGGCGCATTCACTCAGGCCTACGGATCCAAACAACTCGATGCTTCTGTTTTGATGGCGCCCCTAGTGGGGTTCCTTCCAGGCAATGACCCGCGTATGGTGGGAACAGTTAAGGCGATCGAGCGTGAATTGATGCATGACGGATATGTGATGCGCTACAAGACGCAACCCGGCGGAGAAGTGGACGGTCTACCGGAGGGCGAGGGCGCCTTCCTTCCGTGTTCCTTTTGGCTTGCCGACTGCTACGCGAATATGGGACGCGAAGATGACGCTCGTGCACTGTTCGAACGCTTGATAGCGCTTTCAAATGATGTCGGGCTACTTGCCGAGGAGTACGACCCGGCAGCTGGACGTCAACTCGGTAACTTCCCCCAGGCGTTCACGCATATTTGTTTGGTCAATACGGCGGCCCATCTAAGCCAGGGGGGTTCCGCTCCAAAGGACCAAGCCCACTTCCGCATCTAGCGCTGGCTGTCCGAGGCCGCTAGGGAGTTAAATCTGGCGCGATGTCGGCCGCTTCCCATGTACCGAGCAAGCCTGGAACAACGTTGAAAGACACACGTGTTCCGACGTCGATTGTGCGGGAGCCGTCTGCAATCTGCACACAATGAAAGCCATAACGCGAGCCATCAGAAGACAACACGACACCAAGGCCGCTCTGTTCGTCGAATGACGCGACGGTTCCAATCGTCGGACCAGTCGGCGTACGCGTCTCCGTCAATGGACAATCTTGGAAATCGGCAACTCAATGATGCCGGTTGCTCCCGCGTCCTTCAGGGCTGGGATCAACGTGTTGATATCGGATTTCGCCACCACCGTCTCAACCGCGTACCCATCTTCACCGAACAACTCGGACACCGTCGGCGAGCGCAGGGCCGGGAGTAAACCTATGACCTCGTCCAGCGCATTGGAATCGACATTCAGTTTCACAAGCACCCGCCCGCGCGCTTCAAGCACACCGGTGAGAAGCGTCATCAATTGTTCCATCGCTTTGCGCTTTTCTGGATTTTGATACGCCTCGTTGTTCGCAATGAACTCGGTAAATGAAACGAGGATCGTGTCGAGGATTTTTAGGCCTGCTGCGCGCAGCGCCCTTCCTGTCTCTGTGATCTCCACTACCGCATCAGCAATTTCGGGAATCTTCGCTTCAGTCGCCCCATAGGACAACGTGACTACGGCTTCGACCCCTGCGGTTGCAAGAAATCTGCTGGTGATCTCCGGGTATTCAGTGTGTACCCGTACTCCCTTGGGGAGATCGGACACCGTCTGCGCGCTCGAGTCGCCAGCTACAGCAAGCACCATACGAATCGGTCGCGCCGTTGCTTTCGAATAGTGCAGTTCCGTGAGGGTGACTACGTCTGCCGAGGTTTCATCTACCCAGTCGCGCCCCGTAATCCCGACGTCGAATAAGCCCGACGCTACATAACCTGGGATCTCCTGCGGACGCAACACGGTTACATCGATGACGCGCGGATCATCGATCGATCCGCGGTAATCAACGTCGGACGCGCGCACAACCGCGAGGTCGGCATCTTCAAACAGTTGAAGAGTGGCTCTTTCTAGGGAACCCTTCGGGAGGACGATTCTCAACATTGGGGTACTTTTCTAGCCGCGTTGGCCAGGTAAATGGCGGAGTAAAGCGATCATCTCTAGCGCTGTTGCTCCAGCCTCTTCACCTTTGTGGCCCTCTGAACCGCCAATTCGATCCATCGCCTGCTCGCGCGTATCGGTGGTGAGTACGCCAAAAACCACGGGAACTCCGGTCTCCAGAGCAACATCTTGCACCCCTCTAGCGGCCTCTCCGGCTACAAAATCAAAATGCGGCGTGTCGCCTCTGATGACCGCTCCAATGCAAACGACTGCATCGACGGATCCAGAATTCGCGAGTTGTTTTGCGACCAACGGGAGTTCGAATGCGCCCGGCACCCACGCGAGGAGTAGGTCTTCGTCTGCAACGCCTGCATCAAGAAGCACGCGTCTACATCCATCGAGCAGCGGACCAGTGATGTCATCGTTGAATCGCCCGACGACGATCGCGACGCACATCCCTGCACCATCGATCTCCTCTAGGGGAGGCGCGTAATCACCCACTCGTGGTCTCTTCATCGAGGCCGAGAATGTGCCCTAACTTCTCCTGCTTCGCTCGCAGGTAAGCAATGTTTTCGGACGTTGGTGTTACGGCTAACGGAACTCGTTCGACAATCTCAAGGCCGAACCCTTCGAGTCCACCGTATTTGGCGGGGTTATTAGTCATCAGACGCATCGTCGTGATGCCTAGGTCGACGAGGATCTGGCTACCGATTCCGTACTCGCGCGAATCGGCAGGGAAGCCGAGTTCTTCGTTGGCCTCAACCGTGTCCCTCCCTTGATCTTGAAGGCTGTACGCGCGCAACTTGTGTCCTAGACCGATGCCGCGGCCTTCATGACCACGCAGGTAAACAACAACACCGTTTTCAGATTCGGCGACCTGCGAGAGCGCGCGGTCTAGCTGTATGCCGCAGTCGCAACGCATCGAGCCGAATACATCGCCGGTCAAGCACTCCGAGTGCACGCGTACGAGGACATCATCTTGTCCAGATACCTCTCCGCTCACGAATGCCATGTGTTCGACGCCATCGAGAAGGCTTTCAAAAACATACGCGGTGAAGTCGCCGTACTGTGTCGGAATTCGCGCTTCGCTTACCCGACGCACCAGTTTCTCGCTATGACGGCGATACCGGATGAGATCGGCGATGGAGATGAGCTGCAGTCCGTGGGTTGCGGCGAATACTTCTAATTCGGGTGTGCGTGCCATCGTGCCATCGTCATTCACAACCTCGGCGAGTATTCCTGCTGACTCGAGGCCGGCGAGACGCGCAAGGTCTACCGCTGCTTCGGTATGACCAGCGCGCTTCAGCACGCCTCCTTCTCGATATCGCAGAGGAAAAATATGTCCAGGACGCACCAAGTCCGTGGGACTGGAAGAAGGATCGACAAGCGTGCGCACCGTTCTGGCGCGGTCTGCGGCAGAAATGCCGGTAGTAACTCCCGCTCGCGCATCTACAGAAATCGTGAATGCTGTGCGTTGCGATTCGGTGTTGTCGTGGACCATGAGAGGTATTTGCAACGCGTCAAGCCGCTCACCGAGCATCGGCATACAGATCACGCCGCTGGTGTGGCGCACGAAGAACCCCATGGTTTCAGCAGACACTTTCTCTGCGGCCATAATGAGATCGCCTTCGTTCTCACGGTCTTCGTCATCAACGACCACGACGATTTCACCCCGAGCGACGGCTGCGATGGCATTCTCGATATGGGTAAACATCGTCAGCCTTTCCTGTTTTCGAACTGTTGAATTTTCTGGTTATCTACCAATAGCAATCGCTCAACATGCTTGGCAAGCACATCGACCTCGAGGTTCACCGGATCCCCTGGGCCCTTGGCGCCCAGCGTTGTTGAGGCGAGGGTATGCGGGATCACGGCAACATCAACAACCGTCGTAGCGGTACCGGCAGCATCCGAATTATCCGTAAGCGCGGCAACCGTCAGGCTAACGCCGTCGAGGGCTATCGAGCCCTTCTCGACCACATAGCGGCCGAGCGCGTCGGCCACCTCAACACGGATCCGAACTGAAAGGTCCGGTAATTCTGTGCGTTCAAGGAGAACGCCTACGCCGTCGACATGGCCTTGCACGATATGCCCACCAAGCCGATCTAAAGCGCGTACGGGTCGTTCGAGATTCACTGGGTCGCCAACAGACAACAGGCCGAGAGTCGACCGCTCGAGCGTTTCGGTGACGGCGTCAGCAGCCCACCAACCCTTCCCAATTTCAATGACGGTGAGACAGCAACCGTTAACCGAGATCGAGGCACCCAACGCAGCGTCTTCGAGCACCCTCGCGGAAGTGATTTCGAGTCGGCTGCCGCCAGCGCTTGGCGTGACAGCGCGAACGGAACCGAGTTCTTCGACGATTCCCGTGAACATCAATCCACCTCCACGGTTGGTGGTTCGAACGTGAGTCTCACGTCTTCTCCAAAGCGAGCGACATCAATCAAAGACCAACGCAATGCTCCGGCAATCGTCTCCGCTCCTGCGAACCCCAACATCGGCATACCACCGTCGCCGATGATCACGGGAGCGACATAGGACACCATGCGGTCTACGAGACCCTCGGCGATCAAAGCCCCATGCAGCCGTGCTCCACCTTCGATCATCGCTTGTATGACTCCAAATCGCTCCACCAAAATCTGCAACATCGCCCGGAGATCTACTCCCCTGCCCAGCGGCCCAGTATCGACAACTTCTACCGCTGCGCCGGTTTCCCCCCACTCTTCTCGCCGCCGAGAGGTGGACGCGTCGGTCGTGATCACAAGTGTGCGCGCTAATGCCGTGTCGAATAGCGGCCCTTCTGCCGAGACGCGTCCTTTTGCATCAATGAGCACGCGCACAGGTTGCGTGAGCGGTAATGGGTCAATGTCTCGCGCCGTTAGTGACGGCCGATCCGTGATCGCCGTATAGGAACCCACAACAACAGCCTGCGATTCCGCGCGTAGGCGGTGTGCATCCGCGCGCGCTTCTGTGCCGGTAATCCATTGCGAACTGCCGTCTGCGGCAGCGGTACGGCCATCGAGACTTGCTGCTGTTTTGCAAAGGCAGAATGCGCGTCCCGTCTTACGTTGATGCACATACGAAGCGAGGTCACTTCGGACAGCGGCGGCTCCCACGCCTTCCGTGACGTCGAGCCCCGCTGCACGAAGGCGTGCGTGTCCTTCACCTGCCACTAGTGGGTCTGGATCTTCGATGCCGGTAACCACGCGCTTAACGCCTGCAGCGATGAGGGCATCCACACACGGAGGGGTTCGGCCAAAGTGCGAGCATGGCTCCAGCGTTACGTATGCCGTGGCTCCCCTCGCTCGGTCGCCCGCCGCCGCGAGTGCCCCTATTTCGGCATGCGGTCCCCCGGGAGCATGTGTTGCTCCTTCGCCAATAATCGCGCCTTCGGATACCACGACACAACCGACCCATGGATTCGGAGCACTACGTGTTTTTCCGACTTGCGCGACTCTGATCGCTCTGCCCATGAATTCGCCATCGCTCAGTTGCATCGGCACACCCGCTATCACCGCTACTCGGGAAATCTCCCCGAATCAGTAGGCAAATGCTGTTGATTAGAAGGGGATATTACCATGATTCTTCCAAAATTGTAACACGTTCTATTTTGGTAATCTCAATGGGGGCGACCGCCGGAGAGCAAATCCAGGGCATGGCTCACGATCGGAAGAACGACTTCTAGGGCTTCGAGGGCACCGCTCGATGATCCAGGAGTGTTGACAACGAGAGCCTGGCCGAGCGTTCCAGCCCTAGCCCGCGAGAGCATCCCGAACCCGCGGTCGCCCTCATCGCTCGCTCGCCGTATGGCCTCGACGATTCCCGGAGCTTCGCGTTCCAAGACGGCTGCGGTTCCCTCTGGCGTTAGGTCTCTAGGCCCGAAGCCGGTGCCTCCTGTTGTCACGATGAGTCCTGCGAATCCATCGGCCAACTCACGCAGCCCCACGGACACCGAGTCGATACCGTCTCTTACGACACGATGATCAACTACATCAAATCCACTCTCGCGCAAACGCACGACGAGCGCGGTGCCGGAACGGTCTTCGCGAACACCTTCGGCCACACCGTCTGAGACGGTAAGAACTTTCGCCTTTGGCGGCGTTACGACGTCGGCCACGCGCATTCCCGAATGGCGCGCGCTGCTTCCAGCGGATCCGGTGCCCGAAAGATCGCGCTCCCCGCCACCAATATGTCCGCGCCTGCCGACGCGGCTAACGCGGCCGTCTCGGTGTTGATGCCGCCATCGATTTCGAGTTCCACTGCTAGACCTCGGTCGTCGACAATGCGTCGGGCCTCGCGCACCTTATCGAGAACTTTCGGGATAAATGCTTGACCGCCCCATCCCGGGTTCACGCTCATAAACAGCAATAAATCGATTTCCTCTAGATATGGAAGTACCGCATCCAATGGCGTCTCGGGATTGTGTACCAATCCAACTCGCATTCCATGCGCGCGCATTCGGTCGAACAACGGACGCGGATCACCGAGCTCTACATGGACCGTGCACGAGTCGGCCCCTGCCTTCGCGAAGTCATCAAGCAGATCTCCTGGATTGTTGACCATTAGGTGACAGTCAAGATAAAGGTCGGTGCGCGGGCGCAGACATCGAACAACCGGAGCGCCGATCGTGAGGACGGGGACGAAGTGTCCGTCCATCACATCTACATGGAGCAGATCGGCTTGCGGCCTAACTCGCTCGACCTCGGCTGCCAGGTCTGCGAAATCCGCGGAGAGGATCGACGGCGCGATCTTTCCCATATGAATGCACCCTACCCGGCGCCTGGGTTGCGCTTACGCAACCGGAGTATCCACATGCCATCGGTTCCCGCTGCCTGCGGTAGGAGACGAGCTCCCGGTCCATCTTGTTCCCAAGGTGCATCCGGTAGTGGCTCCGGCACCAGGCCATCAAAAGTGTTGACCGCCCAGTCCCCTATGGCGTGCGTCTCAACAGCGGTCAATGTGCATACCGAATACACGAGGAGTCCGCCGGGTTTCACGAGCCCCGCTGCCGATGTAAGCAATTCGCGTTGCAGATTTCCAAGCTGCGATATCTGTTCTGGACGCAAACGCCATCTTGCCTCAGGCCGTCGACTCAGAACTCCGAGGCCGGTGCATGGCGCATCTACAAGTACGCGATCGAAATGGTTCGGCCGCAATCCCGGTTTTCGACCGTCGGCGGCAACGGCAGTCACCGACTGAAGTCCAAGACGCGCTTTTGCGTTCGTGACTAACCGCAGACGACCCGTATCGGAATCAAGCGCGACGACTTGACCTGTATCGTTCATCGCTTCCGCGATCGCTGTCGCCTTCCCACCAGGAGCTGCACCAATTTCAAGAATGCATTCTCCTGGCTGCGCTCCGACCAGCCTCGCCACTTCTTGGCTCGCTTGGTCTTGGGGCGTGGCGCGACCTGCCGCTATCGCGGGGAGGATTGCTGGATCACCTGCTCCATAAACCAGTAGCGAATCCTCAATTAGTGCTCCGCGTTGCACCGTTGCACCGTCACGTTCCAGCTCTTTAACAAGATCATCGCAAGATGTACGCAACATGTTTGGGCGTAGCGTCAACACTCCAGGCCGATTAGCAGCTTCGAGCATGCCGCGTGCAGATTCGTAACCCAGATCGTTGACGAGGAGTTCCGCTATCCAATCTGGCATCGATGTTCGAACCGCTAGAGATTTTGTGTTGTCGCCTTGTGGCCATGGCCAATCGGGGCCCATCTCACTTACGCGACGGAGCACCGCGTTCACATAGCCCCTCGCATACGCCTGCACAAGACCGATCTCGGTGACCGTTTCACCAACCGCTGCGTGCGCAGGTACACCCTCCACGAGTTGGAACACACCCATGCGAAGTGCTGCACGAACGGGCGGGTCGAGTGCGGCGATTTTGCGGTTCATCTTCTGAGATAACAAGTAATCGAGGGAACGCTGACGCCTCAAGGTTCCATAGACCAGGTCTGTCGCTTGTGCCCGCGAACGCGTATCGAGTTCGCTGCGCCGAAGGATCGCTGGCAACGCTACGTTCGCGTATGCACCGTCTTCAATCCTGACAAGTGCGGCAAGCGCCACACCCCGTGCGGTCTGTTTCACATTCGTATCAGTCATGAGACGAAGGGGTCCGTTCCCCGGTTGCCCGCCTTCCAAGATGCAAAGGGCATCTCGGGTTTGCCAGCCGGTTGCACGAGGGTGGGAACGAACGCGCCCTCGACGACATTTGCGGCGAGCACCTTTAAACGCTTGCCATCTGTTTCTATCCAAGCGCCCGGTCGCGGATTACCTGCACGGACTACACGCACGTTGTGATCTGGGGGCATCATCAGATCCAATCTGAACTCGTCGACAGACAGTTTGGATGCGTGCTGTGGCTCACCGGTCTGCGGATCAGGTGTCGCCACTCCTACGAGCGGCAACGTTCGTAGCAACAGTTCTGTGCCAAGCGTTACGAGTCGCGCCGTCAACTCGCCAGCGGATTCGTCATTTCGTATGGCCGTTGTTTCGCGTGCGTACACGGGCCCTGTGTCGAGTCCTTCGTCTAGCAACATGACGCATACCCCGGTACTCGGATCATCGGCAAGGATCGCTCGCTCAACGGGAGCAGCTCCGCGCCATCGGGGCAACAACGAGAAGTGCAAATTTAGGAATCCGAGTGGGAGCGAATCAAGAAGTGCCTTAGGCAGCAACTGCCCGAATGCAACGACGATCGCGAGATCGGCCCCACTCGACCTAACGAGATCGGCTACTTCTATTGCGCGCTCCGGTGTTGCAACGGCGAGCCCGCGTTCAATCGCGGCCGCCTTCACGGGACTCGGCGAAAGCCCGGATCCACGACTGCGCTTCCGATCGGGTTGCGTGACAACTAACGAAATCTCGTGACCTGCATCCAACAATGCAAGCATCGGTTGAACGGACTCGTTGGGCGTACCGAGGTAGACGAGTCTCAAACTAAAGCCGGCGATGGCGACTGCCGCGGGGAACTTGTATTTTACTCAGGTCCTGTTCACGTATCAGCTTCAACGCCTTCTTCCGTTCATCCGGATCAAGGCGATCGAGCATCAGCGTGCCATTGAGATGATCTAGTTCGTGTTGCAACACGCGACTCAGAATGTCATCAGCTTCGACCACGACCTCATTGCCTTCGGGGTCGAGGCCGCTCATCGTCACGCGTTCAGGACGCACGATTTCGAAATAGAACCCCGGTATCGAAAGACACCCTTCGTCGTATGCACACTCACCAGATTGGTCAACTATTTCCGGATTTATGAGCGCTTGTGGTCCATCTCCCACGTCGTAGGTGAACAACTGCTTTTGAACGCCGACCTGCGGTGCCGCCAAACCGGCGCCGCGAGAGACATCCATCGTCACGTACATCGTGGCGACCAGCCGAGCGAGTCCGCCGTCTATCTCAGTTACCTTCTTGGCCGGAACGCGCAATACGGGATCGCCGAAGATTCGAATTGAAAAAGCAGTCACAGCCACATGTTACAGGGGGCGCCTTCTCAGACTCTCGGCGGATCCACGGCGATGCGTAACCGCCCTTCAGCACGACCTACGGGCGACGCAAGTACCAACGCGTCTGCTAGTTCCATGTCGGACATAGCGTGCAAGAGGGCTCTCTGGCCGGTGCCGGTTTCCGTAGGCCCGAGAACCGATATGTCGCTCGGCAAGTTCGCGAGCAACGCCATAACTGCGGCACTGGACCCACTCACCTCAGCCAATGCGCCGAAGGGTGGGTACGAGACTTCCCGTCTCCGTTCGGCCTCAGTTCCAAGCAAGCACGTCGGATCACCGGTGCGTGCAACATCGATTACCTCATGCTGCGGCAGCCGCGTCTGGATGAGGAGCCTGCCGTTGCCGTTGCGAGGCCCCAACAAGCGAGCCGCTCTTGCTAGCAGTGCAACGGCTTGCGGCGCAGCCCGATATCTGTGAGCTGCGAGTTCCTGATCGAAGTCCAGGAAAGCCGCCAACAGCAGCGGTCGACCAGGCGGCAATCTGTGCAGCACGGCCTCTGTACCCATTAGTACGGGGACATCCGGCACATCGTCTGTCGCTGCTTCCACCGCGGCAACTTCGGAGCGCGGCAATAGAAGCGCAAGGTCGTCGCGAAGCCTCGAGACCCCTACCCTGCGCGCGCGCATGCGCGTTCCGTGACAGCCAAGACAGATCATTGGGCGAACGGTCCCACATTGGGGACACGACAAGCGCGCTGACACGAGGCCGCGTTCGGTACCACGTTCGCCTTCGACCACAGCCGCATTGCATCGTTCACAAACAGCTAGCGAGTCACATGAAAAGCAAGTGAGCTGACGTGCGCGCCCTTTTCGATTGACGATACAAATGGCGCGTCCACCGGCATCAACTGCACGATGTAGTGCTCTAGCGAGTGGTTCCGATAGAAGAGCGGTTCCCGGTGGCTCTTCGCGCAGGTCCACAACCTCTAGTTGAGGCCAGCCATTGCGCTCTTGAGTTGCTGGCGGCCGAACGGGATCACCTGCACTGGCTATCGCTTCCAACGATGGCACCACCCCAACCAACGTTAGGGATGCACCCGAACGCGACGCACGCATCGCAGCGACATCACGGGCATTCCAAGTAGGTGATCGTTCCTCTTGCAGTCCCTCGTCGCCTTCATCAAGCACAATCACGTGCGCCAGATCTGGCACGGGTACCCAAATCGCAGTTCGACCACCAATCACAACACATCGCCCCGCTCGCGCATCGCTCCATGCGCGTGTGCGTTGTGCAGCCGATTCACCCGAGTGCATTAAAAGCGCCGTGTGCCCTGCACGCTCTAGATACTTGACCAATGAACCGACCCGGCTGTCGTCTGGCACGATCACGATCGTCGATCCCGTCGCATAGACGCGCTCGGCCACAAGTTCCCTGCGGTCGGCGGCGGGTGGCCATGCCAGTACCTCACGCTGAGGGTTCGCAAGATCAACTGCGTTTCGCGACGTTGGCCATGGCGAGCGCACGGCATTTGGAGGAGATGCTGCGCGCATGAATGCGACAGGTGTCCCTGCCCAGCGCCACGCTGCCCACTCGCACAAAGCGATTACGTCAGCCGGTGGACCCGCTCCAACCACTTTGTTTACGGGAAGCAACCGGGCAGGATCTGCAACGCTCGCGACATCTGTAGCTGTAACCCAACCGCGCACGCTTCGCCCGTGTAACGGAACGCGCACGATCGTGCCTACGCGAATTTCAGCGCGCAAGGGTTCGGGAACTAGATAATCGAATTCACGAGCAACCGCCGGAAGATCCGGCCGCACCCGACAAACACTCTCCCCAAGCATTCTCGGCACGTTAGAGGCTCTTATAGGGCCCGGAACGTGCCGAGATCGCTTTTAGGCGACGGCTTCGGCTGCCTTTCGGAATGCATCGGCTTGGTCTGTGCTCTCCCAAGTGAAGTCTCGTTCCGGCCGACCGAAGTGGCCATAGGCCGCTGTGCGCTTGAAGATCGGCCTCCGCAGATCCAGCCGTTCGATGATCGCCGCTGGGCGTAGGTCGAAGTGCTCTTGCACGAGTCCAGCAAGTCGTTCCGGCGCGATCTCCGAAGTACCAAAAGTCTCAACCATGATCGACACCGGACGCGCTACGCCGATCGCATAGGCAACTTGCACCTCACAACGCGTGGCTACACCAGCCGCAACAATGTTCTTTGCGGCATGCCGAGCCGCGTATGCCGCCGACCTGTCTACTTTCGTTGGGTCCTTGCCGCTGAACGCCCCGCCGCCGTGACGCGCCATTCCGCCGTAAGTGTCAACAATGATCTTGCGTCCTGTTAGGCCGCAATCGGCGTGTGGGCCGCCAAGCACGAAGTTGCCTGTCGGATTACAAAGAACTTCGAAGTCATCCCCAATAAACTGCTCCGGGACAAGCGGCCTAATCACGTGCTCGATTAAGTCGGGCTTGATTGTGCCTTCGATGTCGATATCTGGACCGTGTTGCGTCGAGATCAGCACTGTCGAAAGTCGCGTCGGCCGGTTGTTCTCGTATGCGATCGAAACCTGCGTCTTACCATCGGGTCGCAAATATGGGAGCAGGCCAGTCTTGCGAACTTCGGCCAAGCGGAATGCCAACTTGTGCGCGAGCCAGATGGGCATCGGCATTAGGTCATCGGTCTCGTCACATGCGTAACCGAACATCATTCCCTGGTCGCCGGCGCCAACCTCGTCGAAGTGGTCGCCAGTTCCCGCGCGCTGCTCTACTGCCTTGTCGACGCCCATCGCAATGTCGGGCGACTGCTCGTCAATCGACGTAATCACGCCACACGTGTTGGAGTCGAACCCGAATGACTCACGGTCGTAACCAATGCTACGAACCGTGTCACGCACAACGCGCGGGATGTCGACATGAGCGCTGGTGCTGATTTCACCCGCAACCACGACGAGCCCAGTCGTAACCAGCGATTCACACGCGACCCGGCTATTCGGGTCTTCATCGAGAATAGCGTCAAGGACGGCGTCCGAAATCTGGTCGCACATCTTGTCTGGATGGCCTTCGGTGACCGACTCCGAGGTAAACGTAAACGTACTCAATGTTGCTCCTTGATTAGTTCGGTTCGGCCGAGACGCTCGGCTACTCGATCCCAGATGACACCAGCTAGTGCCATCTTTGTTATGAGAGGTGTTTCTTCTCTAGCACCCGACGAGTCAAGCAGGAGTGCCCTGTTGGTGTCGACTTCGAAGCCAGCGTCGGTAGCGCTCACATCGTTCGCAACCATTAGATCGACATGTTTACGGAGCATCTTGTCTGCAGCGTGTTCGGCCAGATTGTCTGTCTCTGCAGCAAATCCAACGAGCACCTGCCCCACTTTGCATGCGCCCAACTCGGCCAAGATATCTTCCGTAGGTTCCAACACAATTTCGGGCACACCATCGTTCTTCTTCAACTTCTCGAAAGCGACCGCCTTCGGCCGGAAGTCGGCGACCGCCGCTGCCATAACAACAACATCGACTGCATCAAATTGAGACATGACAGCTTGATGCATTTCCTGCGCGGTCTCGACGCGAATGATCTGCATTCCACTCGTAACAGCAGCTGCAGTTGTCGTCACCAACGTCACGGACGCGCCTCGCTGCGCCGCAACAGCAGCAACCGCGTATCCCATCTTTCCAGAAGAGCGGTTGCCAACAAAGCGCACAGGGTCAATCGCTTCGCGGGTACCTCCAGCAGTCACTAGAACTCGCAGTCCGGCTAGATCCCGGCCACGCGCGAGCAGTTCCGAAGCCGCTTCGACGATGCGATCGAGGCCGGCGAGACGACCTTGTCCTATATCGCCTCCCGCAAGACGCCCTGATTCAGGGCCAACGATGTGAACACCTCGACGACACAGCGTTGCGATGTTCTCTTGTACCGCGGCGTGTTCCCACATCTCGGTATGCATTGCCGGCGCCATAAGCACAGGAGCCCGGGTCGCCAATAGCGTCGCCGACAGCAAGTCGTCGGAAATTCCGGCCGCGTACTTGCCGATGATTTTTGCAGTCGCCGGAACTACCATGATTAAGTCAGCGCTCTGCCCGAGACGTGTGTGCGGAATCGGCTCCCCTCCGTCGGAACCACTGAAGAGGTTCGTGCAAGCCGGCTCCGAAGCAAGAGCCGAGAACGTCAACGCGCCAACAAATCGTTGTGCATCATCGGTGAGTACTGGAATTACGTGCGCGCCAGCGTCTACCAAGAGTCGACATAACTCGACGGCCTTATAACTCGCGATTCCACCCGACACCGCAAGAACGATTCGGCGACCGTCCAAGACCGCCCCGACGGGCGCGTTGTCTGCTGACATTTAGCGCTTAGCCGGCGTCCGGCCCGTCGACAGCCTCGACCGACTCTGTTTCGTCGGCCGCAACCGCGTCCGCTTCTGCTTCCGCCTCTGGAACCGGAGGGTCAGCCTTAACGATCTTGCCCGCCTCGATTTCTTCGAGAGCGATCGAAAGCGGTTTGCGGGACACCGAGGTCACCTGTGGCGGAACGATCTTGCCAAGCCCTTCACCTAAGTGGTTGTAGTAGTCATTGATCTCACGGGCTCGCGTGGCCGCAAGTGTTACGAGGGTGAACTTCGAGTCCTCGCGCTCGAGCAGGTTTTCAATGCGGGGCTCGGTGAGCGAGGCGCGGCGTTCTGACATCAAATTGCTCCTACGGATAGACGACTAATACGACTAGATGATGCCTCGTAACTTCCCGCTTGTGTCGGGAGCTTAGAGCGCACCATCCTGCATACGACGAGCCTTCAGGATAGCAGCGACAGCTTGCGTTGCTCGCTCTGGGTCATCATTGATCACCACTTCGTCGAAGTGATCCATCAACGCTTCTTCTTCGGCCGCTGTAGCCAAACGGCGGTCTATCTGTTCGTCATCATCGGCTCCACGGCCTACAAGGCGCTCCCGTTGGGCATCTGCCGAAGGAGCCTTGAGGAACACCAGGACTGCCTCTGGAATCGACGCACGCACCGCCAAAGCTCCTTGCACATCTACCTCCAACAAGATGTCTCCACCTGAAGCAAGCCTCTCCATAACCGCCGCCTTCGGAGTGCCTTTTGACTGCCCATACACCTCGAAGGATTCGATAAACCCTCCGGCCTCCCGCATTGCATCGAATTCATCGCGTCCCATGAAGAAGTAGTCGTCGCCTTCAACCTCGCCTGGGCGCGGAGGTCGCGTGGTGGCGCTAACCGACCAGGCGAGGCCAGGCTCACGCGACAGCAATAGCTTGCCAATCGTCCCTTTACCTACGCCCGATGGACCTGCGATGACCAAGAGGATGCCCACGGGTTCGACGGCCGCTACGACGCGGTTACTGCTGTCCAAACTCGGAGAGCAGCGCAGCACGTTGCTTCGTGCCCAAACCTCGGAGTCGGCGGCTCTCACTGATCTCCAGGTCACTCATAATCCGACGGGCGCGTACCTTGCCAACGCCCGGCATCGATTCCAACACACTGACGACCTTTAACTTCGCCAACACATCGTCGGTATCGCTTTGAGTGAAGAGATCCTTCAGGCTCAACCGATTCAACTTCAGGCGCTGCTTCACTTCGGCGCGAACTCGACGGGCATACGCTGCCTTCTCGAGTGCAGCCAGACGCTGCTCAGGTGTGAGCGTCGGCGGGAGCGGCATTTGTAAGGACCTCCAGAGAACGTCGGAACGTTGGAACTTCGTCGGGTGGCCGAGTATAGGCAACCCGCCGTGTTGCAACTTTAGGACAACTCAGTTCCCGGTCAATCCCTCTGCAACCTCAGCGGCAGCTCGACTCGCCGCTTCCTCCGGATCATCGGCGCCCGTGACCGCCCGACCAATAACCAACCAATCGGCCCCTGCCCTTGCGGCATCCGCGGGCGTGAACACTCGAACCTGATCCTGTGCATCAGTGCCGGCAAATCGAATCCCAGGAACAAGAGTTTTAAGCCCGGCATCATGGGCGTACTTGATCTCCGCTCCCGAGCAAACAACGCCGTCACAGCCGGAAGTCCGCGCCATTTCCAACCGTGTTGCGAAGGCAGAGGTATCACTTTCCGAAGTTAGAACGGTGACGGCAAGAGTTATGGGTGGCGTAAACCCTGCATCCCTCGCGCCCTCGTGGGCGCCGGCGACAAATGCGCGAAGCATCGATTCACCGCCTGCTGCGTGGGCATTCATGATTTCAACGCCATGACGAGCATGGGCGCGGGCAGCGCGTTCGACGGTGTTCGGAATGTCATGAAGTTTCAAGTCGCAGAACACCGCTAGCCCCAGCGAATGCATCCGATCGAATGCCGCGGGCCCTGCATCCGCGTATAGCTCGTGGCCAACCTTTGCCACTCCAAACCAAGGCGAGATCCGTCGCGCTACCTCTTCGGCCGCAGCGAGATCCCCGACATCTAGCGCTACCACCAAACGACCGCGGACGTTTTCTCCCATCAGACCCCTTCTCCGTTTATCGCTCCCGTTAGTGCGGCCACACGATCGATGCCGTTCTGCCCACACCATTCCAACAACTCATCATGAATCCGCAACATTGCTCTCGGGTCGCGAAAACTTGCTGTCCCTACACCGACTGCACATGCGCCAGCCAACAACATCTCGATGGCATCACGACCACATGACACTCCCCCGGTACCAATGATCGGCACGCCGGGCAGCGCCTGCGCTACATCGTGAACCGCTCGCAACGCGATGGGCTTAATCGGCGGACCCGACAATCCACCATTTCCGGCGCCGAGCACAGGCGTGCGCGTCCCTGCATCAATAGCGAAACCGACGAGCGTATTGATCATCGTTAGCCCGTCCGCACCAGCATCCATCGCGCTACCAGCCACCTCGACAAGTTCGGCAGTGTTCGGCGACAACTTCGCAAGCAAAGGCAGACCGAGGCCGCATTGCGCTACCGAATCGACCACCACTCGCGTTGCTTCGCACGAGTGCGCGAATACGCGAGCCCTATCTTCCAGGTTGGGACAACTCACATTTATTTCAATCGCCACTAGTTCGGTAACGGCCGGTGCCAATAACTTCGTTGCCTCAGCAAACTCCGACGCGGTACGCCCCCAGATAGAGACGATTACGCGCGCTCCACGTGCCCTCAATGCGGGTAGCTCCACATCTATCCAATGCGCGACACCAGGACCCTGAAGGCCAACTGAATTCAGCATTCCTCCACCCGGAGAGGGGTGAAGGCGTGGAGCTGGATTGCCAGGCCATTCAAAACTCGCTAGCGACTTTGTTGTTACGGCGCCAAGAATGCTTGGGTCGCAAACGCGCGCCACTTCGTCGCCATGGCCAAAGGTTCCCGATGCCGCAACGATCGGCCCAGGTAACTCGATTGGACCGACCCACGCCGTTGAATCGACCGACGGATTCCCGATTCGTTTCTTTCTCATTCGGGCTCGCCGACTGTCATCTCACAGCCCTAACTGCTGCTGATCATCAGCGTGGTACTCCTGGAGAGAGCGAATATCTACTTCACTCGTGGCGCACTCTCTAATACCGGCCGCAGCTGCAAGTGCCGCAGCAACCGTTGTAAGACATGGAATGCCGTGCAGGGTCGCCGCTCGTCGTATATGCGCACCGTCCGCGCGCGGACCTCGGCCACGCGGAGTGTTGATCACTAGATCCACCTTGCCCGATGCGATCAAGTCGGCCGCATCATCTCCACCCTGGTCGCCAACCTTGGCGACGACATTCGCAATCGGCACTCCAGAACCCTCACATGCCGCCGCGGTACCCGATGTGGCGATGATGGAGAACCCGAGTTCCGACAGATTTCGCGCCGCAGCCAAACCGAAAGTTTTGTCACGATCTGCAAGCGATATGAACACTGTCCCTTTTCGGGGAAGACGACTACCGGCCGCGGCCTGGCTCTTCGCGAATGCCTTGCCAAAACTGCGGTCGATGCCCATAACCTCACCGGTCGATCGCATCTCTGGACCGAGAATCGTGTCAACGGTCGGGAAACGAGCAAATGGCAAGACAGCTTCCTTGACCGAAATATGTCCCCCATTCGCGGGTGGCCGTACGAGACCTTCGACCCGCAGTTCAGCAAGGGTCGCTCCGAGCATCAATCGAGCAGCCACCTTGGCGAGTGGCACGCCTGTTGCCTTACTTACAAAAGGAACCGTACGGCTTGCTCGCGGGTTGGCTTCGATGACGAAGACTTCGTCTTGCTTCACGGCGAATTGCACATTGAGAAGGCCGCAAACATTGAGAGCATCGGCGAGATTTCGCGTGTGTTCTTCGATTAGCGAAACGACGGTTGCGTTCAGCGAGGGTGGCGGAATCGCACACGCAGAGTCGCCGGAATGGACACCCGCTTCTTCGATGTGTTCCATCACGCCACCGATGAGCACCTCGCCAGTCGAATCCCGAAGCGCGTCGACATCCACCTCTATCGCATCCTCCAAGAAGCGATCAATCAGAGCGGGTCGATCCGCAGAAAGCCCGCCCTCGCGACCGAGCGTCCCGGCAACACCGAGTTCGTCCATGGCTGCCGTAAGTTCGTCATCGTCGTAAACAATCTGCATCGCTCTGCCACCGAGGACGTACGACGGACGGACCAATACGGGGTAGCCGACTTCATTGGCAATCGATATCGCTCGAGACGCGTCCGTTGCGGTCCCTCCTGGCGGCTGCGGTATCCCGAGGCGCGTGCACAACATATTGAAGCGATCTCTATCCTCGGCCAGGTCGATCGAATCGGGACTCGTACCCAGAATGGGTACGCCTGCTTTTTCAAGGAGATGCGCCAACTTGAGCGGGGTCTGCCCGCCTAGAGCGACAATCACGCCGAGAACACCGGGGGACGTTTCCGCTGCTGGCTCGCCGAGGCCTTGAGGTCCTCCGAGCGCATCGACGACATTCTGTACATCTTCTGTCGTTAGAGGCTCGAAGAAGAGACGATCGCTGGTGTCGTAGTCGGTCGAGACTGTCTCTGGATTGCAGTTCACCATCACCGTCTCGTAACCGGCTTCCGAGAGCGCGAACGCCGCATGCACGCAGCAGTAATCGAACTCGACGCCTTGCCCAATTCGGTTCGGTCCACTTCCAAGAATCACAACTGCAGGGCGATCTAGAGGAAGAACTTCATCGGTATCTTCGTAAGTTGAGTAGTGGTACGGCGTTGCAGCCGGAAACTCCGCCGCACAAGTATCGACCGTCTTGAATGTGACAGCGACGCCATGTGCAAGACGCGCGGAACGCACTACGTCTTCAGTCACTTCCCAGGCGACCGCCATCTGCGCGTCGCCAAAGCCGAGACGCTTCGCTCGACGCCAATCCGCCCGCTCCAGCGATTCGGGTCCGGCGAATTCCTTCAATACTTGCCATTCCTCCACCACAATTGAAATCTGGTCAAGGAACCACGGATCGATGTCACAGACTTCGTGTAGCCGCTCTATAGATACTCCGCGTCCGAGCGCGGCAGCGACGGCCAGCAACCGATCCGGCGTAGGAGTGCGGGTCAAACGCACAAGTTCGTCGGTTGGAACAACTGCCATTGCGGGATCCGATGGGTCCAGCCCAAGGCGCCCCGACTCGAGTGAACGGAACGCTTTCTGCAGCGACTCTGGGAATGTGCGCCCGATCGCCATTACCTCGCCAACAGACTGCATCATCGTCGACAGCACAGGAGATGCGCCAGGCAACTTCTCGAATGCCCACCGCGGCACTTTGGTCACGACGTAATCGATAGTTGGCTCAAAACTCGCGGGCGTCAACTTTGTGATGTCGTTGGTCACCTCGTCGAGTCGGTATCCGACTGCAAGGCGCGCCGCAATCTTCGCGATGGGGAAACCTGTCGCTTTACTCGCCAGCGCTGATGATCTAGACACACGGGGGTTCATCTCGATGATCACCATTTCGCCGTCATCTGGATTGATACCGAACTGAACGTTCGAACCACCCGTATCCACACCGACGCGTCGGATGCACGCAATCGCTGCATCGCGCATTTTCTGATATTCAATATCGGTCAAAGTCTGTGCGGGAGCGACCGTGATCGAGTCACCCGTATGCACTCCCATCGGGTCGACGTTCTCAATAGAACAAACGATGACCACGTTGTCAGCGTGGTCGCGCATCACTTCGAGTTCGTATTCCTTCCAGCCGTACACCGACTGTTCAAGCAAGATCTCAGAAACAGGACTAGCAGCAAGACCGCGGGTCGCAACCTCTCGCAATTCCTCCACGTCATGCGCGAATCCAGTCCCGCCGCCGCCAAGAATGAAACTTGGGCGGCAGATCAGCGGAAACCCGACCTCCTCCCCAACAAGCAATGCTTCATCTACGTTGTAAGCGAGCCCGGAACTAGGAACAGCAATACCAATTTCGATCATCGCTTCTTTAAATCGTGAGCGATCCTCGGCGGTATGGATCGCTTCGATGCTTGCTCCTATAAGTTCGCAATCAAACTCTTTGAAGACCCCAGCTTCATCAAGCTCGATTGCGAGGTTGAGCGCGGTTTGGCCTCCGAGAGTTGGCAGTACTGCATCTGGTCGCTCTTTTTCGATAACGCGACGCAGCGATTCAACATCGAGCGGTTCTACATAAGTCGCGTCGGCGAATTCCGGGTCGGTCATGATCGTCGCGGGATTCGAATTGACGAGGATGACTCGGTAGCCCTCATCGCGCAACACGCGACATGCCTGTGTGCCCGAGTAGTCAAACTCACAGGCTTGGCCTATGACAATCGGTCCTGATCCGATAATCAGGATCGATTCGATATCTGTACGCCGCGGCATCAGGCGCCCACCGACATTGCTTCGCCAGCCATCAACGCAACAAAGTCGGAGAAGAGGTATGACGCGTCGTGTGGACCGGGTCCTGCCTCAGGGTGATGTTGAACCGAATAGATCGGTTCCCCAGACACCGCCAATCCCTCACAAACTCCGTCGTTGAGGTTGACGTGTGTGATTGACACCGCGCGTTCTACCGACGCCACATCTACCGCGTAGTTGTGATTCTGACTAGTTATCTCTACGCGTCCAGACTTCTCATGCCGTACAGGGTGATTCGCTCCATGGTGCCCGAAGGCCAACTTAAACGTGTCTCCCCCGAGAGCGCGGCCGAGAATTTGGTGCCCGAGACATATCCCGAAGATCGGAATACCGGTACCCAGCAATGCATGCACGGTGGCGGGCGCGTGAGCAACGGCGGCCGGGTCACCGGGGCCGTTCGACAGGAACACGCCGTCGGGCGACCGCGCGATCACGTCGTCAGCCGACGTCGACGCCGGAACCACCTCTACGACACAACCGACGCCCACAAGGTGGTCCAAGATCGTTGCCTTGATTCCGAAGTCATAAGCCACAACACGAAACGGTGCGTCCACGTCGCCGACTGAGTACGCATTTTGTGTCGTGACAGTCGACACGAGATCGACGCCGTCGGTTGGAACCTCAAGGCGAGCGGCCTCACGCACCGATGATTCGTCAATGCCAAATGCTCCAGGCACCGTTCCGCTATCGCGGAGATGACGCGTCAGACGGCGCGTATCAATACCGGATATCGCTGGAACATTGTGATGAGCAAGGAACGCTTCGAACGAGTCGGTGCTACGCCAGTTGCTAGCGCGCCTCGCGAGATCACGTACAACGACGCCCCTGCAGTGCGGACGCGGATGTTCATTGTCCTCGGGGTTGGTGCCGTAGTTGCCGATATGTGGATACGTGAACGTGATGATCTGTCCCGCATAACTCGGGTCCGTCACGATCTCTTGGTAGCCCGATAGAGACGTATTGAATACGATCTCCCCTGTGGCAACTGTCGGCTCGGCAGCGCCAACCCACTCACCCTCGAACATCTCCCCATCGTTGAGGATCAACACCGCCTCCGTACGGTTCATCGCGTTGCCTCTCCGTACGCAACTACGGCTTCACCGCGCAAGATCGTGTGTCGAGCCTTTCCGGTCAATTTCCAACCTTCCCATGGCGTATTGAAAGATTTACTAGATAGGCGTTGCTGGTCGACGACCCACGTTTCGAATGGGTCGATCACACAGAGGTTCGCCGGATTACCCGCGACGACCGGCATGCCATGTCCATGCGCGTCTAAGCCTGCGATGCGAGCGGGGCGCCACGACATTGCGGCCAACACATCGGCGAGCGACATGATTCCCGTTTCGACGAGGCGCGTGATGGCCACTGCAAGAGCAGTCTCAACGCCGAGCATCCCAGGAGGAGCTTCCTCGAAAGGAAGTTCCTTGGTTTCAGGAGAGTGCGGCGCATGGTCAGTCGCTATCGCGTCGATCGTGCCATCAGCCAGGCCCGCAACAATCGCGGCAACATCGGATTCCGGTCGAAGTGGCGGGTTCATCTTGAATACCGGATCGAACCCCGAGCACTTCTCGTCGGTAAGAGTGAAGTGCTGCGGTGATGCCTCTGCGGTTACGCGCAATCCTTCGGCTTTCGCCGCACGAACAAGTTGTGTCGCGGCGCCAGTCGACATGTGCAGGACGTGATAGCGCCCTCCCGTGAGTCTGGCCAGCGCAATATCGCGCGCAACGATCGTTGACTCTGCTTCACCGGGGCGACCGGGAATTCCTAAACGCGCCGACCATGCACCTTCATGCATATGGCCGCCGGCCACCAGAGCAGGATCCTCGGCATGCTGAGAGATCACAGCTCCTGGAAGGGCGAGCGCATATTCGAATGCCCTGCGCATCACGTTGGCATCTGCCACGCAATCGCCATCGTCTGTGAAAATCCGGACGCCGAGATCATGGAGTTCACCCATAGGGGCCAACTCGATTCCGGCCCGGCCTTTCGTAATGCAGCCAGCAACGGTTACAAGACAAGCCGCGCGTCGGCCCTGTTCAAGTACAGAACTGACGACCTTCGCGTCATCTAATGGCGGCTGCGTGTTAGGCATGGCAACAACCGCTGTGTTTCCGCCAAGGGCCGCGGCACGCGCACCGGTTTCGATCGTCTCAGATTCCTCGCGGCCTGGTTCCCTGAAGTGGACCTGAATGTCAACAAGCCCAGGGGACACGATGCAGCCTTCGGCATCCAATACCTGAGTTCCTGCTTGAACCCCGATGCCTTCGGACACCTCAGCAATGGCGCCGTCCTTGATCAGCACATCGGATCGACGCTCGCCGGTTTCGTCGAGGACCGTTCCGCCGCGGATCAATATCGTTCCTGTAATCACAAAATTCCTCCACTGCCGATGAGCTCCCACAGCACTGCCATCCGAACTGCGATGCCATTCGATACCTGCTCACGAATCAGCGAACGCGGGCCGTCGGCCACTTCCGTTGCAATCTCGGGGCCTCTGATCATGGGACCAGGGTGCATCACTAACGCGTCGGGTTTCATCTGCTCAGCGCGTTGCGCAGTCAAGCCGTACCGCGTGTAGTACTCGCGCAAACTCGGTAGGATCGCCGGCCCTAACCGCTCCTGTTGGACGCGCAATATATAAGCAACATCAATTTCGCCGAGCACATCATCAAGATTGCTATGCACCGTGACGGGCCATCCATCGAGGTTCTCGGGCATGAGGGTCGGTGGACCGACCACGAGCACTTGCGCGCCTAGTCGTGTCCAACATTCGATACCGCTGCGCGCGACGCGCGAATTGCGAACATCACCGACGACCGCAATTCGCGCACCATCGAGGCTAGGGCCGCGGTGTCGGCGAAGAGTAAACGCGTCGAGCAATGCCTGCGTGGGGTGCTCATGGCGACCATCTCCAGCGTTGACCACCGAAGCGTCCACCCAACCCGCTATGCGATGAGGCGCGCCGGCGGCGGAGTGGCGTACAACAAGAGCATCGATGCCCATCGCTTCGATCGTCTTGACCGTATCGAGCAAGCTCTCACCTTTTTTTACCGACGATGAAGTCACCGTGAATGTCATCGTGTCTGCGCTAAGCCGCTTCGCTGCAGTTTCAAAACTGAGGCGTGTGCGCGTCGAGTCTTCGTAAAAGAGATTCGCGACCGTCTTTCCGCGCAATGCGGGAACCTTTGGTATCTCACGTCCAAGCACCGATGCCATGTGTTCTGCCCCGTCAAGGATTGCTTCGATACTCGATCGCTCCAGATCGGAGATCGACAGGAGATGCTTCACTTCGGTCCCCAAAGTTCGATCGTGTCCTCGGACCCGTCCGTCTCACGCAACCGAACGCGCACATCTTCAGAAATCTTCGTGGGCAAGTTCTTCCCTACAAAATCGGCACGAATCGGTAGCTCCCTGTGTCCCCTGTCGATCAATACAGCCAATTGAATCGCCTGCGGGCGGCCGAGTTCGGTAAGCGCATCGAGTCCCGCACGGATGGTTCTGCCGGTAAAGAGGACGTCGTCGATTAGGACCACAATCTTGCCCGTCACATCCACAGGAACCTCTGTGGGCCCGAGCGGGCGGACCGACCGGATACCGATGTCGTCGCGGTAGAACGCAACGTCGAGCGTGCCAACCGGGACTTGAACTCCCTCGAAGGATGCAATCGCGCCAGCGAGGCGATGTGCTATCTCGGGTCCGCGGTCGTGCAGTCCGACAAGTACTACGTCGGTAGCACCGTGATTGCGCTCGACGATCTCGTGCGCTATCCGGACCTGTGCGCGCCGAAGATCATCCGCACTGAACACAACCGCGCGGCGCTCATAGTCCGAGTCGTGGTTGTCGTAATAAGCGCGGGACTCGCCCGCAGGGCTCTCGGCCATAATTTTCCTCTATCCGTGGGGGCCTCACAGGACCCCGTTTACGGAACAACTTGAATGATAGCAGTCGCCTAAAAGTCGAGGGGACCTGTCAGCATTTCAAGCAACTCGCCTTGCAAGTAACTCAAGAAATAGTACGCGGCGAAACCCTGGGCATGGACATGGCTAGGGGGTACTTCTTGTTGAGCCTCGGTGAGATCGATCGTGACCGCTAGGGATATCCGCAAGTCGTTGAGGGCGCTCACCCAGGTAGACATCTGTTCGTCACTCAAGTCCACCGTGGTTATGCCGCCCGAACCGGTCTTCACGCGATCGAGGTCATCGAGCAACCCACCCAGCGCCGTTGCCTTGCCTTTGACGAGGTCTGGATGCACGATGGATTGCCATTCCGATTCGGCCGTGTCTTCGGTCGGATCGTCATAAGCGCGAGGGAACAAGCGGTCGCGCACCGGGTTAGCTCCGACCGCTTCGTCGGAAGCGATGAGCACAGTTGCAGTTTGAGTTGCCAATTCGCGCAGCAATTCGATTTCGTCGGGATGAAGGACCAGATCGATTTTGCCGTCGTGGCGCGTTACGCGCTCTCCCACTAGATCACCTGCCTCATGTAGCCGAATCGCGCTGCAGCGTTGCCCATAACCCATTCGCATGGAGGCGCGCCACGTCCGCTTCAGCTTTCTCACGGTTGCC
This sequence comes from Acidimicrobiia bacterium, assembly GCA_009694415.1. GTDB lineage: Bacteria > Actinomycetota > Acidimicrobiia > IMCC26256 > JAENVU01 > SHUZ01. The sequence continues at coordinate 12,251 of SHUZ01000005.1, read as the reverse complement.
ATGCGACACGACGGCCTTACCTTCATTGTGAATCTGAAGCATGAGTTTTGTCGCCTTCTCGCGCGAATGACCAAAAAGCTTTTGCAGCACCATGACCACATAGATCATGAGATTCACTGGATCATCCCAAACGATTACCAACCACGGCGTGTCTGGGCCCACCTTGGTTTCATCGATTTCCGCGGGAAGTAGTTCCTGGACAGTCTCGGTCGACGACACCGCTACACCGCGGCCGCGCGCACCGATTCGGCGATGCGGGCAAGTAACCCGTTGACGAACCGACCCGAATCTTTTGTCGAGTATTGCTTAGCGAGTTCGACGGCTTCAGAAATAACTACGGCCGTCGGGACATCGGGAACGAAGCGCAGTTCGAAACAACCGAGTCGTAGTACCGCCCTATCTATCGACGGCATTCTCTCTACAGCCCAATTCACCGAAAACTGAGTCAACAGTGAGTCGATCTCCTCCAGATTTGAGCTCACCCCAACAATCAACTCTGTCGCGTAGGCATCAGGAGGAGCAGGAAGGTCGGCTAAGAGACCCGCGGCATCGAGGCCGCGGACTTCGAGTTCGTAGCACAATCCGAGAGCACGTTCGCGGGACTCGTGTCGCGGGGCCACGCCGTCACCGCGCTCAGGCGCGGGTTAAGTACTCGCCGGTTCGGGTGTCCACTTTGATGCGCTCACCCAGTTCAACGAACAGTGGCACTTGCACTACCAAGCCCGTCTCAACCGTCGCTGGTTTGCGCGCACCAGAAACACGGTCGCCCTGAACGCCGGGTTCGGTTTCAACAACTTCAAGTTCAACGGAAGCGGGTAGATCTACGCAGAGTACTTCCTCTTGATAGGTAGGCAGGATGGCTGTATCGCCTTCCTTCAGGTACTTCTGCGCTTCGCCCAGCGCAGCCTCTCCTACATACACCTGCTCGAAGGACGAGTTATCCATGAAGACGTAGTCGGAGCCCTCTCGGTAGAGGTACTGCATCTCGCGCTTGTCGATCATTGCGTGGTTGACTTTTTCGTCAGCGCGAAAGGTCTTGTCGACAACGGCGCCGGTACGACAGTTCTTTAACTTGGTGCGGACGAACGCGCCACCTTTACCCGGCTTGACATGTTGAAACTCGACAACTGTCATGAGGCCGTCGGGGAGGTCTAGGGCCATGCCGTTCTTGAGATCATTGGTGGAAATACTCACGCGCAGAGATCCTTCGGGAACTCAGTGAGGGTTACGAAGCCCTCTGGGGTAACAACAAGGGTGTCCTCTATGCGGACGCCGCCGACTCCGGGTATATACACACCAGGCTCGACAGTCACGACGTGACCTACGGCGAGGGTACCACTAGCGGTCGCAGCAACCCTTGGCGCTTCATGTATCTCAAGTCCAACGCCGTGGCCCGTACCGTGAGCAAACGCGTCTCCCCAGCCCGCCGCAACTATGACCTCTCGCGCTGCATTGTCGACCGCAGCAAGTTCTACCCCCGGAGCAACCTTGCATCGGCCGGCTTCTTGAGCCTCAAAAACGGTCTCCCACATGTGTCGCCGTTCAGGTGACGGTTCGCCGACGCTCACGGTGCGCGTCATGTCGGAGCAATAGCCCTCAACGATGCAGCCGAAATCGATAACAACGAGTTCCCCCGGCTCTATCGGCCGATCAGATGGGCGCGCATGGGGCTTCGCTCCGTTGGGGCCAGAGGCAACGATCGGCTCGAAGCTCATCGCTTCGGCTCCCCTCTCGCGCATTGCGAACTCAAGACGCAATGCGAACTCTCGTTCAGACGGTCGTTCGCGCAGCAACGGGAGCACTTCGGCAAGAGAGGCATCGGCAATCGCGCAGGCAGCACGAATGCGATCGACTTCGCCCTGGTCCTTTACCTCGCGTTGGTCTTCCACTAAATCAGTTGTCGCATGCAACACGGCGTCGACGAACCATCCGGAAGAAAAATCGCGTTCTTGGGCCCATGTCACTCCGTGCGCTTCTAAACCCAGTTGAGTGACATCGCTTACGAAATCGCTCAAAGCTTTACGTTGAAGCGATTGGTTCAATCCAATCTCGATGCGTGCCGGTGCTCCGGAACTCGCAAGTTGCTCTTTGGACTGTTCCCGATATCTACCGTCTGTTACCAACAGCGCATCCGTTCCGGTGACGAGCAGCATCGCTGCCGATCCCGTGAAGCCGGTGAGGTAACGCACGTTCGGAAGGCGGGTTATCAACAGGGCTTCGATACCGGCGTTGTCGAATTTGGCGCGCAGTCGAGGAATCCGGCCTGCGATGTCTAGCGGCGCAAGGTTCACGTTGAAAACCTCGAAATGGCGGCTTCCACTGCCAGCCGATAACCAGCGCGTCCAAAGCCCGCCACCGTTCCGGTAACAACTGGAACGACTACCGAGCGACGCCTCCATTCCTCGCGCGCCCCTGGGTTGGAAAGGTGTAATTCCACTTTGACGCCGTCGAATGCAGCGAGCGCGTCAGCGATCGCATAGGAGGAGTGCGTCAGCGCACCGGGATTGATCACGATAGCGGCACACCTCCCCCGCGCTCCATGGATCGCGTCGATGAGCACACCCTCGTAGTTCGATTGAAGATGTTCGAAAACATGGCCTGCGGCTTCGGCGGCCGCTTGAGCATCGCCAACGCATTCGAGGAGCGTGTCTGTCCCATAAACGGAAGGTTCCCGGTCTCCGAGCAGGTTGATGTTCGGTCCCGAAAGTAAAAGGATGGTCTTTGTCACATCGTTCTCCCTCTAGATCCCGATTCCTACGGAAGCAAATGCATATCGCAATGCCTCATCCGAGGGGTCGTCGACCCGCTCAATGCCATTCTGACCCGGAAGTACGAACGACAATCCACCCGCGGCCTTCTTGTCTCTACGCATCACTGCCAACAACTGTTCAGGATCTCCCGATTCGCCATCAGGAACCTGCGTCGGTAATCCCAACGCATGCGGTAGCGCCTGATAACGGTCGACGACATCACTACCGACACGGCCACACGCGCCCGCCAAGGCTCCTGCGAACACGAGCCCAATCGCCACGGCTTCCCCGTGGGTGAGGTCGTAGCCACCGACTGTTTCGAGTGCATGCGCGAACGTGTGTCCGAGATTGAGGGTCGCTCGCCTGCCGGTTTGTTCGAATGGATCCGCCGCCACAACCTCCGCCTTGATCGCCACACAACAAGCAACAACCTCCGTTAGTACATCTGGGTCGCGATCAAGCACAGCTGAACTGCGTAGTCGCAACAGAGCGGTTAGTCCCGTGGGGTCGGCGACAACATCGGTCAAAAGTGCGTACTTGGCTACCTCTCCGAGACCGGAAAGGAACTCCCGTTGCCCAAGCGTTTCGAGTGTTGAAGTGTCCACGACGACGGCCACTGGTTGGTGGAAAGCCCCTACGAGGTTTTTGCCTTCTGCCAGGTTGACTGCCGTTTTTCCACCGATCGCGGCATCGACCATCGCCAATAGCGTTGTCGGTACTTGCACTATGGCAACTCCGCGGTGATAAACCGCGGCCGCGAATCCGGCGGTGTCCCCTACGACTCCGCCGCCCAATGCGACTATTGCATCGCCGCGCAATAACCCCCAATCGGCAAACCGACGACAGAGGTCCTCGACCGTTGTCATCGACTTGGATGTCTCGCCATCGCCCATCAAGAACAGTCCAACCCGAGCATTGGTCTCGGACTCGATCGACGCGAGCAAACGCGCGGAATAAGTATCGGCAATCGTGGCTTGGCTTACAACAGCGACGCGCTTTCGGTCTTTGAGCTTCGCGGCAACCAACTCGAGTGCTCCTGGCGCGATCTCAACGTCGTAGGGAGGATCTACCGCGACAGTGAGCGTACTCATGCCGATTCTCGCTCGAAGGACTCGATTACCCGATCGGCTACAGCGGTCGCCGTGAGCGTGTCGGTTTCAATTACGTGGTCCGCCGCTGTCGAATACGCCTCTCGACGTGCATCCATCAGTCCGTCTAGGGCTGTCACGATGGGTAAACCAGATGTAAGCAACGGACGGTCGCGCGAAGTCGCTACGACACGTTGAGCGATCACCGATGCTTCCGCGCGAAGCCATACAACAATTGCTCCGTCGCGCAGCGTCTCGCGGTTCGCGGGTTCTATTACTACGCCTCCCCCGCAAGCGATCACGCTCATTTCGGATGATGCGCACGCTTCCACTAAGGCGGCGCGTTCTTGCGATCGGAATGCAGCCTCGCCTTCGGTTTCGAAGATTTCGGGAATAGTTGCATCGGCTGTTTTTTCAATCGCCGTGTCCAGATCAACGAATACGCGCCCAAGCCTTCGCGCGACTTCTCGACCGACTGTGGATTTTCCTACGCCCATCATTCCCACAAGAGCAAGATGGCGCGACGTCATGAGCAACCCCGCTGGTTCACGTGAGAGTGGATCGGTACGCGTCGTAGTTCCGCACAAATTCAATTAGCGAATCGCCACCAAACTTGCGTAGAGCCTCAGATGCGAGGACAAGCGCGACCATTGTTTCGGCCACTACTCCCGCCGCTGGAACGGCCGTGACATCTGTGCGTTGCTTGAACGCGACGGTCTCTTCCTTTGTATCGATATCTACCGTCCGCAACACCGGTCGATTCAGCGACGCGAGCGGCTTCATCGCCGCGCGCACCACGAGCAATCCGCCGCTTGTCATACCTCCTTCGGTACCACCCGCTCGATCTGATGCACGCGAGTATCCGGTGCTTTCATCCCAAAGAATCTCATCGTGGGCATCACTGCCGCGTTTCGCAGCGACTTCAAAACCTTCGCCTAGTTCGACACCCTTCATGGCGTGGATGCTCATTAGCCCTTGCGCAAGCAAACCGTCGATGCGCCTGTCCCAGTGAACGTGTGACCCAAGCCCGGGGGGTACGCCATAGCCAAGAACTTCGATCACGCCGCCGAGCGAGTCGCCTTCCTTCGCCGCTGCTTCGATCTCCGCAACCATCGCGGCTTCGGAGACTGCGTCGAAGCAACGCACGGGTGACGCGTCAACAACATCAAGATCGCTCGGCTGGGGACGGGCAACATCGGCCGCAACCGCGGCTGCTCCCATGCGCGTGACGTGGGAGATAACCGATGTACCAAGGTGCGACAACAGCGCCTTCGCGATTGCACCAGCGGCTACGCGCGCTGCGGTTTCCCGGGCACTCGCACGTTCGAGCACGTTACGCGCGTCATCGAAGCCGTATTTCTGCATCCCCACAAGGTCTGCGTGACCAGGACGCGGTTGGCGGAGCGGCGTATCCGATACACCGGGTTCGGGAGACATCTCCTCGCGCCACTTGGGCCACTCTGTGTTGTGGATCACCACCGATAGAGGAGATCCCAATGTGCTGCCGTGGCGCACGCCTGAGAGCAGTTCGATCTCGTCGGCTTCGAAGCGCATGCGCGGACCCCGACCGAACCCAAGCCTGCGGCGGGCCAGCTCAAGGCCAATCGTCTCTGTAGTAATCGGGAGGCCGGCAGGTAAACCTTCGACCACGACCACCAGGGCCGGGCCGTGCGACTCACCAGCGGTTAGGTAGCGAAGCATGACCAACTCAGGTTACCGGCATGAACTAGTCGAACCGGGCCTCGTTAATTTCAGCTACCAGTTATTTGATTACCGCTTCGCCTTCGCATAACTGGAACGGGGCATCGCCGTATAAAAGCTGAACGCAGGTACCAGAGATGCTGACGAGCCGATAGCTCGTCGCGAAGGTATCGCCAACTACGACGGTGAACACCGTCGAACCGACCTGAACACGAGCCTTGGCGACGCCGCCTTCTTCGAACACGTCAAGCAATGCCACGCTCGTACCGCCACTTGGATTCTGATTGACCGACGTAGTGGGGCTGGTGCCTCCACCCGTAGCAGGCGTTGTCCCACCCGAGGTTGTGGTCGGAGTGGTCGGCGGTGGCCCTACCGAAACAACTGGCTCGAAGGGGTCTCGCGTTGCGAACACATCGAACTCTCCCCCTGGAACGGTTGGCTCGCCCGGTGCGGTTGTGGTCGTCGTTGCGTTTGAAACGACCTCAGGAATTTCTACGGACGACGGCGAAGACGTGTCATCGCCGCCGCTGAAGAAGAAGGTGTAAGCAAGAAACAAAATGACGATGCCTGCTCCGACAGCGACGATTCTGATTAGGCGCTTATTTTCCCTCATCAAGCAGCCTTCGTCGTTGCAGTAGTGGCGGTGGTCGAACTACTTGGAAGGGTCGTGGTGCTAGTCGAAGCAGCCGGAAGCGTCGTAGGCGTCGTATCGGAACTTGGCGCTCCCGGAACAGCTGGAGGAGCACTCCGGGTGAACATGCGTCCTGCAAGTGAGACGTTGAGCGTTGGGCTGCCAGTTGTACTCGAGGATTGGCCATCCGTTGCTACTTGCGATTCGGCAGAAATATTGACGGTGTCAACAATTACCAAGCGTTCCAAATCTTCGAGGCGATTGAGGTAATCAAGCACCTGGAAGAACCCACCTTGCACGTTCATTGACACGCTAATTGTGGTAACCGGGATCCCGGCAACTGGTGGTGCAGGTGAGATCGAAAGCCAGTCGATACCGGACTCCGCAGCGATTACGTTCGCCTGAATAATAAAGTCCGCTAGATCGGGAGTCTCTGGTATCGAGGCGTCGAGGCGTCCCAACGTCGCTTGTAACTGTGGTGCATTGTTCGCGATCTCAGTCAACCGAGCGAGCGTCGCCTCCAGGCTTTGCTTTTGCGCTTCGCCTTGAGCTACGGCTTGACGGGCTGTGTCGAGATCACTAGATGCCGGTGCCCAAAGGAGAAAATACCATGCGAGCAGCACGACGACTGCACCTCCTGCAATGGCCACGATCATCGAACGTTTCATCGCGTTTCCCTATCCAGGAGAGCCAAACGATCACTCTGGGCAGCAGCCGTGATCACCGCATCCGACGAGTAACTCACAAGCGGACGTCCTCCGGAGGTGACGGTCGACGAACTCGTCGGATCTGTTGCCGTTGTCGTAGAGGAGCCCTTAGTCGCTGTTGGAACCCAAAGATCCGTGAAACTCGGAATGGTGCTGATCCTCTGGATCCACGCCGAGACGGATGGAAAGTCGAGACCCATCACGGTGAAAGTCGCGTTGCCGCCAGCGGCCGAACCCGCCACGGATTGAACGGGTGCCTCCGCTCCCGCTGAGGTTAAACCAAAGATGGATGTTCCTGTGAATGCAGTCAACCACGAGTCGCTTGGAATTGTTCGCGCTATCTCTTGGAGCATCCGCGCCCAGGAGATGTCGGTCGCAACCAGCGTAGAAGTGTTGGCTCTCAACACATCGATCTGACTTTGCATTTCCGCCGCGTCCGACAGTGCGGCGATACGCGATGTGAGATTTCGATTCGACTCCTCGATCGCGGCGACCTTGTCGCGCTCTGAAGCGGCCGAAGATTTACGTAGCCACCAAAGACCTCCGAGAAGAAGCACGAGGACTGCAGCGACGGCTGCACCGGCACGCAAGAATTTCGCTCGATCCAGAGCGGCGCGCCCCTCGGCTCCGAGCAGGTTTATACGCTTGCCGGTAGCTAGACCGCCTAACGCAAGACCGACAGGAGCTGGAAGGAAAGGATCTAGCGCCGGGAGTTGTGACTGAGGAAAGCCGATGTCGCCTATCGCGAAATGGCTGCGGGGTTCAGCGAGTTCAACAGGCAAGCCGAGGACATTGCCAAGTCGATCTGGCAATCCGGGCGTGAGCGAGCCACCGCCCGTAAGCGAAATCCGCATGAGCCTCGCGGAGTCCGGCTGTGTGCGGTAGTAATCGAGTGAGCCCCGCACTTGCTCAACGAGGTCAGCTAATGGCCGATCCATCGCAGAAGCAGCGCGCTGCGCCAGGTCTGGAGTTGCGCCACTTCCCTGGCGCTTTAGCGTCTCAGCCTCATCAACGGTGATCGCCAAGTCCCGAGAGATTGCATCGGTCAATGACCGCCCCGCTACGCCAAGAATCCTCACAAACCGAGGAACTCCGGCCTCGTGGACGGCGACGATTGTTACGCCACCGCCAACGCTGACGATCGCTTCGGCTCCACCGGAAACCTCGTCAGAGTCTGACTCCATACGAGAACCAATCGACCGTATGAGCGCCAACGGCACGAGGTCGACCGCGGACACTCGCAATCCAGCCGCACTGACAGCACCGACGAGACTGCTAACCATGTCTTTGTGTGCTGCTGCCAAGAGGACGCGACTTGTAGCGGCGCCCTTTGCACCCGACTCATCGGTATCGGCGTCGCTTCCCCCGAGGCCTTCGGAACTCGTCTCAATAACCTGAAAATCGAGGACTGCATCATCCAGCGGAATCGGAATCAGGTCTTGGGCTTGCAACCGCAGCGCGCCCTCAAGATCGGAATCGGGCATCGCTTGCAACTCGAAGGTGCGCACGAGCACCCTCGGACTCGCAATACCGACACGGACATCCGCGCGTCCGAGACCAAGTTCTTTCCAGAGACGTTGGATGGCGGCAGTCACGGCAGCCGCATCTACGACTTCGCCTTCCCGCATTACATCGGGAGGCAAAGCAACCTGGCCAAATGTTATTACACGCGGTTGATCGCCTGCCTCAATTTCTGCGACGCGTACAGCGTTGGTTCCAATGTCGAGTCCGATCAAACGGCGGGCCATGTTCCACCCTCCGGTCCATTCGGCGCTCCGACAACGCGCGTCTCAAGATAAGAAGCGACGTCGCTCTCGCGAATGCGCAGGTGCTTACCGACGCGAATCGCTCGGAGTTTGCCTGATTTGATCAGTCTGTAGACCGTCATTGTTGAAACCCGCATCGCCTCTGCCACCTCACGAGCGGTCAGAAGGTCATGCGAGAGGAGCGACGCCACGTTAAGTTCCCATCGTTGACTCGGCGCACACTAAGGCTTGCCTACAACATTCGTCAACACGGACAACGCGGACATAGTTGTCATACAAGGCAGTCACCATTTTAAATTCATCGGCACGTAGGCCCGTAAGTTGAATCTCTGATCCGTACGGACCGGCTATGACCCCATATACGCGCGCAATAAGGGTTGCGAGAAACACAGCGCAAACACTGTTCCGGTGGCCAGGAACGGACCGAACGGTACATGATCCTTGCGACCTTTGCGCCCCAGCATGATCAACGCCACACCAACGATCGCCCCGAGGAGGAAGCCAACAAAAGTACCCAGGAACACTGCGCCCACCGATACCCAACCGAGCGCGATGCCGAGACAGAACATCAGCTTTACGTCGCCTAAACCCATTCCGGCTGGCGTAATCAAATGCAGGATAAGAAACGCGGTGAATGCACCGAGCCCAGACAAAACCGCTCGCAAAAAGCTAGCCCAGTCCCCCGTCGCTACCGCCGCTAAACCGAATAAGACGACGAGCGCGACCGCCAGTGGATACACGATCCGATTCGGCAACAAGAACGTGTCGAGATCGATCACCGAGAGTGCAAGCAACGCGGAAACGAGAACCAAGTACGCAAGCAGTTCCCATGACGCGCCGAAACGCAGTGCCATCGCAACCCATAAACCGGCACAGGCAATTTCAACGGCCGGGTAGCGAACTGAGATGCGCGCGTCGCAACGACGACAGCGACCGCGAAGCAGGATCCAAGAAACGACAGGGATGTTGTCGTACGGGGCAATGTGTGAATTGCATGCCGGGCAATGAGATGGTGGTCTTGCCACGGATTCGTGCCTTGGGACTCGCCAGATCACAACATTCACGAAAGACCCAACGGCAAGCCCGGCGAGAACACAAACGAGAATGAGGAATGCTTCGGGGCTCATCGAACAGTGAGGCTACGGGACGAACTCGGGTCGGCCATGCACCGTCCCAGAGGCTTCGCTACCAATCTTCTGACCATCCCACGGCCGGATCAAACTGGTCTGCTTGGCAGGTCGCCGACGTTACGCGTTGGAATGAGGTGGGTTGCGACGGACGTTCCATCACCGCGAAACAACGACCAGAAGTAGAACCCGATGCCATCACGAGGTACCAGTCTCCACCGACATTGCCCCCCTCGACCGAGACCGACTGAGCATTCGAAGCTGCCGGTGTTGCCGCGCTCACAATTTCTAGTGCGGGTTCTGCGGCTGCCAAACCTGCCGCAGTTGGTGCCACAAGATCCACCGAGACCATACGAACTGCCGTCGCACCATTCTTGAGGAGACCCTGTGCTTGGCGGTCCTGCGCCGGCCGCTTCGCTCCCAAGAAGTTGGGGAGCATGATCGCGGTCAAGATTGCGATGATGCCGACTACCGTCATCAGTTCTATAAGGCTGAAGCCTTCTTCGGAGTCCCGATTTGCGTACATTGTCTGACCTCAAATTCCGTGAGGGAAGAGGGCCCGGGTGGATTTCTCACACCCGGGCCCTCTTGCCCGTTGGTCCTTTTGGCTTCGACTACCAGGCAGCTACCCAGACGCCGACGTTGGCGTTAGTCGCCGTGCAAGCGCCTGCAACCTCCTTGAACTGGGTTCCAGGACCAGTAATCGTGTCCTTAATAGCAAAGCACTTGCCAGACTTCGACAACGCTGCCGCGACCCATTCCGTTGCAGTTGGCGAAGCAACCGAAACATTCTTCGGGTCCGTCGATGCAACACCAGCTGCATTGAAGGTCAGGCTTGGCTCTGCAGCCAATAGGGCTGCAGCGGTAGCTCCCGCATAGGACTCAGTGTCGGTGTAGATGCCCTTCGCATTGGTAAGTGCGTTGCGAAGGCTCGACTGAGAGGCCTTGTCCTGTGCTCTATCTTTGGCTCCGAGGAACGTTGGGATTGCAATGGCGATCAAAATGGCAATGATTAACACAACCACCATCAACTCGATGAGCGTAAATCCACGCTCATCTGTTCCACGTCCCCGCAAGCGTGCGGCTACATTTTGCATTCGTGTCCCCTTTCGGGATCGGGTTTCAATTGTCACGGTCGGGACCTCCGCGCATGGCACACGATTCCGCATTGCGGACATGGCACCGTTCTCGTGGAGGTACATCTCGTGAATGGGTTTTCGGCACCCACAGCCCTGACTTTAGGCCCAGATCCAGAAAAATCAAAGTCAGTGTTGGACAATGGGCCGCGTAGCGAGTAAAACTAGAACAGGTTCTAGTTTCGAAGGGGAAACGCATGGAATTTGGTCTGTTTATGGGTGGATTTGTTCACGAAGCCTTGATGGCGAGTGACCCGAATGCAGAGCACACGCGCTTGATGAGCGAGGTGGCTCTGGCGGAGGCGGGCGACCGTACGAACTGGAAATACTCGTGGTGGACCGAGCACCACTTCCTTTGGGAGTACTCCCATATCTCGGCAAACGAAACGATCATGCCGTTCGTTGCAGCGCGCACTTCTCAGATGCATATCGGGTCGGGCATCATCAATATCACCCCGCCTGTGAATCACCCTGTGCGCGTAGCCGAACGCGTAGCGATGTTGGATCACCTCTCGGAAGGCCGTTTCGAATTTGGAACCGGCCGCGGATCTTCGACGACAGAACAAGCCGGATTCGGAATCACGGAACCAGAGATCACCAAAGACATGTACGACGAAGTGATCGGCGAGTTCAAGAACATGTGGCGTCCAGGCACATATCAGTTCGACGGCCGTTTCTTTTCACTACCGGAACGTAACGTTCTTCCCAAGCCGTATGTCTCCCCGCACCCCGCGATGTGGGTTGCGGCAGGTAATCCAGGCACGTTCGAAAAGGCGGGCCAACTGGGCCTCGGTGTTTTGTGTTTCACGGGCGGTACGCCGGAGAAGATGGCGCCGCTCGTCGAGATCTATAAGGAAGCCATCAAAGAAGCGGATCCGGTGGGTGAGTACATCAACGACAACATCGCAATCACGACGAGCTTCATGTGTCTCGAAGACAGCGACACCGCCGTCGATTGGGCTACGCGGTCCGGCAATGGTCGCCAACAGTCGCTCGTTTTCCGGTACCTGGATACATTCCCAAGGCCGGCGTGGGTTCCGGAGTGGCCGAATGAGATCGCAGATCCGACGCGTGAACAGGTAATCGCTGGCCGCGAGGCTGGAGCTGCGATCGTGGGGAACCCAGAGGAATGCGCTGCGGTACTTGAACGATGGGACGCGATCGGCGTCGACCAACTAATCCTTGGGCCATCGGGGAGTGTGTACCCGCACGAACTCCTGGTCGAGACAGTTGAGACTTTCGGTAAAGCGGTAATCCCGCAGTTCGACACCGACCCAGAACACTCAACCAACCGCTACCGAAAAGCCGCGGCAGACCGGTTAGCCGCCTCATAACCGTTTTCAGG
>SHUZ01000117.1 GCA_009694415.1 Acidimicrobiia bacterium | reverse complement strand
TTGATGCTCGAAGCGTCCAAGGCAGCCATCGCTGAGGCGGGTTTATCGGTACATGACATCGACGGGATTATGCCGCCACCGGGCTACACAACTGTCGAAGAATTAGCAGCGAACCTTGGTGTGGAATCGGTCGGCTATTCCGCCACTGTGCATATGGGGGGTGCCTCATCTACGGCGGCACTTCAAAGTGCAGCGATGGCGGTGACCTCTGGCCTGGCACATCACGTCCTTGTCGTTGTCGGATGGAACGGTTACTCGGCCTTTAGGCCGCGCGCTGGAGTGCGCGTTCCGCGACGCGGGATAGATGCCAATGCCGTAGCCGACGTGTTGGTGGACTTCTACCTTCCCTATGGTGCACGGTCGGCAGCTCAGTTCTATGGGTGGATCGCGACGCGGCATCAAGAACTTTACGGAACTCTACCGACCGATACGGGAGCCCTCGCGGTCGCGTTTCGACGGCACGCGCAGTTCCACGACAAGGCCCTGATGCGCGGGACTGAACTCACGATGGAGCAGTACCTGGCTGCACCATGGGTGAGCGAACCATTCCGCCTCTATGACTGTTGCCTGGAAACCGATTGCGCTGCAGCCGTCGTTGTAACTACCACCGAGCGCGCCAGAGACCTCCCTAGACCGCCAGCGGTGATCCTCGGCGTTGGAGAAGGCCACCCTTATCCTGCAGATGACATTGCAAACCGGCCAGACTTGTTTCACATCGGGCTTTCCGATGCAGCTCCGCGCGCGTTCGCAATGGCTGGCGTATCGCCAACCGATCTCGACTTCGCTGAGATCTACGACTGCTTTACCTATGTCGTACTTCTTCAACTTGAAGCGATGGGGTTGTGTGAGCGCGGTGAAGGCGGCGCATTTGTGCGGGATGGTCGCATCGAACTAGGAGGAGCTTTGCCCGTCAACACACACGGTGGCCTTCTCTCGCAGGGTCACATGTGGGGGATGAACCATGTTGTTGAAGCCGTTCGTCAAATTCGTGGCGAGGCTGGCGCGCGGCAAGTCGAAGATGCGGAGATTGGTGCCGTCACCGGGTGGGGCGACTTTGGAGATGGCAGCATTGCCGTGCTCGGGGTGGACAGATGAATTCCGAGTTCGGCATCCGGCCCGATCGACTGCTCCCCGCTCCAGGTGGTCTCGGCGGCGAGTTTTACGAGAAAGCGGCCGCAACAGGGAACTTGCACCTACAGCGATGCGAATGCGCGGTCTGGCGGCACCCTCCCCGTATTTTGTGTGCTGCCTGCGGCTCAGATAAGTGGACTTGGGAACCGGTCGCGGGTCTCGGGCGAGTATTTTCTTGGACGATCACCCATCGCCCGACCGATCCCGCATTCGCAGCCGAACTCCCATACGCGATCCTTGTGGTTGAACTCGACGAAGGGCCAAGGATCGTTGGCAACCTCGTCGGACTCGCTCCTGAGGCCCTGCAACTAGACCTTCGCGTTCGGGTCGTGCTTGATCACCGTACCGATACCGTCGCGTTAGTGGATTTCGCGCCGGTCAACTAGCTCGCTTGAGGTCTGGCTCCAAGTAGATCTCACACCGGATCGAAACGGCAGCTCGGATGCGTTCTTCGGCAGCGTTGATGGCGTTCACAACGCCGACGGCATTTGCAACATTGAGTTGCACCTTGGCCGTGACCAGCAAGATGTCGGGACCTAGGTGGAGCGTCCGCAGGTGGATGAGATGTCGCACATCACCGTTGGCAAGTAGGGCCGCGCGAATAAGCGCGTCGTTTTCGATCGATGCCGATTCGCCAATAAGCAGGCTCTTCATCTCGCTTGCCAGCACGGCGGCGATCACGACAAGAAGCGATCCAATCGCGATGCTTCCCATAGCGTCGAATCGTTCCTCGCCGGTCAGTACGGTCAACCCGACTCCGATGGTTGCAAGCACCAGGCCGACAAGCGCTCCAATGTCTTCAAGCAGCACGACCGGTAACTCGGGATTTTTCGAGTGGCGGATGAAGTTACGCCAACTCGTATCGCCTTTATGTGGCCTTGACTCATGCACGGCGGTGCGCAACGAGAACCCTTCGAGAAGTATCGCTAAGCCTAAAACGACGAACGCGATCGTTGGATCTTCAAGTTCGTGTGGGTGACGGAGTTTCTCGATGCCCTCGAAAAGCGAAAACAGGCCACCCAGCGAGAAGAGGATTAGAGAGACGACGAATGACCAAAAGTAACGCTCCGCGCCGTAACCGAATTGGTGTTCTACGTCGGGTGCCTTGTGGGATCGTTTGCCGCCAAGTAGCAACAGTGCCTGGTTACCTGTGTCTGCGGTCGAATGAACCGCCTCTGCGATCATCGATGCGGACCCGGTTAAGAGGAACGCGAAAAACTTGGCGATGGCAATGCCCATATTCGCGAAAAACGCCGCAAGGATCGCTGTCTTGGAACTCTCTTGGCTGCTCACGGTTCGGCGATTTCATCCCAGATCATCGGCGCTACCAACTCGCCGCCGTCCAATAACTCAACCGGATTGTGTTTGTTTATGTGCCCCATGATCATGTTGTATACGCCGTAGCCGACTAGTTCTCGAAGCCTTGGCGAGAAGGTGCGCGCTACATCGATTGGGATCCCGAGTTGTTGGTTTTCTTGCTGTCGAATGAACCCGGCGCAATAGTTCATCGCGATACCGATGCGATCGCCGTTGGTCGCATTCGATCCACCTCCGTGCCAGAGGCTGCCATGCCAAATCAAAACGCTGCCCTTCGGCATCTCTGCCGGAATCGAATCGTACGGCTGGCCGTAGTCGGGAGAGTGGTCCCGCAGATGGGATCCGGGGATAATTCTTGTCGCGCCGTTCGTTTCTGTGAAGTCGGTGAGCGCCCACATCGAATTGCACACTGTTGGGGCATGAGGTTTTCCAAGTCCCGTTAATTGATCGTCGGCATGAATCGGTTGAGGTGTCTCGTCGGGTTGAATCCGAATTGATGAAAGCGACGAGACGAGGCAGCCCGTGTCGAGCACGCCTTCAACTATGGGAAGAACCGCAGGGTGCACAGGTACCTGCTGCCATATGGGGTCGTGGGCCAGCAGGTTGTACACCCGCAACGTGTTGTAACCCTCGAAGGCGTTCATCGCGGGTGCAGTCTCGAGTTTTTTTTCGAGAGAACCGAGGGAGGCGATCAACTCCTCTATCAAAGAAGATTCGATCGCGTCCTCAACGATCGTGTAGCCGTCTAGTTCGATGTGAGCCAGGTGCGTTTCCGTATCGATCGCCACGGGGGTCACGCTACCCGTAGGCTGCGATTCCATGGCGATCTACGCACTCGGCGATCAAGTACCAGTCATTGACCCCACGGCATTCGTGCATCCCGACGCGACTGTTATCGGCGAGGTAACGATCGGCCCAGGCTCGTCCATTTGGCCTCACGCCGTACTGCGTGGAGACTACGGAGCGATCACGATCGGCGCACGCACATCGATTCAAGATGGAAGCGTCATCCACGCAATTCGTTCGTTACCTACCGTCATAGGCAACGACTGCGTAATCGGCCACCTAGTACACATTGAATGCGCAACGATCGAGGACGGATCGCTAGTCGGGTCAGGATCGATCGTCCTTCACAGAGCCATAGTGCGCGCCGGGGCGTTGGTTGGAGCGGCAGCACTAGTGCCGAACGATATGGAAGTGCCGTCCGGGGCTATGGCGTTAGGTGTGCCAGCCAAGCTCAGGCTGAATGCCATAAATTCCGAGCGGCAGATCGTGCCGATTGCAATGAACTACGTACAGAATGCTGCTCGCTATCAAACCGAGATGCGTCGCCTCGACTGATCCGACGCCCCAAGTGGTGGGTATGTGGATCGGTACCGGTCGACTTCAGATTAGCGGCCCCATGGTCTTAGTCTGCGTCGGTTCTTGTTTGCCCTAAGGAGATGCCATGCCTGAAGCCGTAATTGTCGCTACCGCCCGCACGCCCATCGCCCGCGCATTCAAAGGAAGCCTGGTTGATGAACGCGCCGACGACATGGCAGCGTTCATCGTCGATGCCGTTCTCAACAAGGTTCCCGAACTCGACCGCCACTCCATCGAGGATCTCGTACTTGGTTGCGGGTTACCGGGTGGCGAGCAGGGATTCAACATGGGACGCGTCGTAGCGATCCTCGCTGGCATGCCCACAGTCCCTGGCACAACGATCACTCGGTACTGTTCGTCGTCCTTGCAGTCACTGCGAATGGTCGCGCATGCAGTGAAAGCCGGGGAAGGTGACGCGTTTATCGCAGCAGGCGTGGAAGCCGTTAGCCGGTTCATGGTGGGTGGAAGTTCCGATCACACACCGAATACGCAGAACCCGCGCTTTGCCGATGCGGCCATACGTTCGGCTGAGCGGATGGCTGGTGGCCAGGGAACCTGGACGCCGCCCGAAGGTATGCCGGACGTGTACATCGCGATGGGCGAGACGGCCGAAAACGTCGCTGCTCTTGAAGGCGTTAGCCGCGAAGCGATGGATGAGTTCGCCGTGCGTTCTCAGAACCGCGCTGGCGCCGCTATCGAGCGCGGGTTCTTTGAACGGGAGATCACGCCGTACACGCTTTCTAACGGAACCGTCGTCACTTCCGATGACTGTCCGCGACCCGGGACAGAACTCGCCAAGCTTGCATCGCTCTCGCCGGTATTTCGACCCGACGGATTGGTGACCGCAGGCAATGCGTGCCCGTTGAACGATGGTGCTTCCGCAGTCATCGTCATGAGCGATACGAGGGCGGCAGAACTCGGGATCACGCCGCTGGCGAGGATTGTGTCGAGTGGCGTAACTGGTCTTGACCCCGAGATTATGGGCCTCGGACCAATCGAAGCGTCCCGTCAAGCCCTAGCCCGCGCTGGCATGACCATTGACGATGTAGATCTCGTGGAAATCAACGAGGCGTTCGCGGCTCAAGTGCTTCCGTCGGCCGAAGCACTCGGCATAGATCTCGACAAACTGAATGTCAACGGTGGAGCCATCGCCCTCGGACATCCATTTGGCATGACTGGTGCTCGCATCATGACTACGTTGCTCAATGGACTTGAAGATGCAGACAAGACCATTGGTTTGGAGACGATGTGTGTAGGCGGCGGCCAAGGAATGGCGATGATTGTGGAACGGCTCTCGTAAGGACCTAACTCGAACGTGTTCTAGCGGTCGCTAAGCGGGAACGACAGACCAGATTGCATTTTCTGGAATGGCGACAGCTCCACCTTCGACCTGCAAGTGCACCTTGCCATGTGCGCGCGACGTCAGAATGCCGGTAGAAAATACTTCGTTCCCCTCTTGATCCGCATGCCCGATCAAGAACGCTCGGTCTCTACCGCGACGCAACCGTTCATCCCACGCATAGTGCCAACGCCCGTCGGGGCTGCGTCGTGCTGGCCGCCCGACGTGCACCTTGTGTTCGGCGTACCCGTCAGCGAGTCGTTCCGCGCGTTCCGCGCCCCCGAACTCGTTGGTGGCGTCCAACAACACGCGCGTGAAGGTGCGACCGTGGTTGGGAAGGTCATGGGTGGCCCGCAAAACCCAGTGTGAAAGTTCGTGGATTATTACGCCGGTCGTGCGGTAGCGACGCGGCAACGTGATGGTCGGGCCCTCCGGGTCCTCGCGGTAAAAGGCATGCCGCGCGCCGTGCCCAGGGCGCAGCTTCGGCACTCCATCGAGCGGACAGTGAGGAAAGCGATCCGACCACCACAATGATCCGACCACGTGGTATGCGAAAGCGGCGCAGTCGACGAGGGTCGGCAATCCGCGACCAGGCAGCGGTGCTTCGGCGCGATACACGCGTGAGCGCTGGGCATCTCGAGGCGGCGTAGGTTCGGTCACTAGTTCGTTCGATCAGAGATGCGGCATTCAGGGGGAGCCGATAGCTGACTCTATGACGAGGCCGGGCGCTTGAATGTGTTGACGCACAGCCTTCGACCGCATGATCTCGTGCTCGGCTCGCAGTTGGGCCATCCCAACGTTGTTGCCCGTGTACTCACGAGGCTGCGCGAGCATCCAGAGGATCCCCTCTGCGGCGACCTCCGGAGGTTCCCAATCTGAGTGGTCGAGTTCGGGCATTGCGGCGAGGAATCCCTCCGACGCAACAGGTACGTCAATGCGGAATGTATTCACAGTGATGCCATTTGGCAGAAGTTGGGCCGCGAGGGACACGGTGAGGTGTTCGAGTGCCGCCTTCGCCATTCCGTAGGCCATTTGTCCGGGGAAATAATTGAGGGCGGCAGCTGAGGAAACGTTGATGATCGCTCCACGGCCGCGGTCGACCATTGATGGGATAACAGCTTTTGCCGCGATCAATGGAGCGCGCACATTTACCGCAAAGATCAGGTCAAAGCGTTTCATCGGCAACTCGAGATCTCCCGGAAACGTGATTGCTGCGTTGTTCACAAGAATGTCTATGGCGCCAAGACGGTCTACTGTGGTTGCGACCATCGCCTCGACTTCTTCATCGGATGCGAGGTTCGTAGGAACGGCGATCGCTGTTCCGCCGGCATCGGCGATGCCCCTTACCGTGTCGTCGATTGTCCCCGAGATCGACGTCGGAGATAGGTCGGTGGCGCGCGCAGCGCATGCGACCTTGGCGCCCGCCATCGCCAGCGCGCGAGCCGTAGCCGCACCGACGCCGCGGCTAGCACCCGTCACGAGTGCGACGTTCCCAGAAATGTCCACGTGAACCTCCTATTATCCCGTGACGCTATTCGAGGGTCCCGGCGTTGAGGGTACGGGGATCGTTCGAGGACGCGCGGCACGACGCGTCGGCACGATTCGGAGAAAAATTCAATGACAGAACCTTCCCAGAAAACCCCGCCGTTCAACGCCCGCCTGCTCGAAGCAGATGACGCTCCGGCACTCGTGGGCGCGATTCGCGAGTCCTACGGTGAGACCTATGACTGCGCATGGCTGTACGACGAGGTCGAAATCGCGAGGCGAATCGACGATGGAACGATGGTGTCTGTGGGCGGTTTCTTGGACAGTGGACGACTCGTCGCGCACTATGCCGTGCTGCTTGATGCTCCCGACGCCAAAGTAGGGGAGTCTGGTCAAGCCGTCGTTGCTCCCGATTTCCGCGGGCACAAGGCATTTTCAATCCTGAGGGTCGTTATGACCGAGCGGTTTGCTGAACTCGGTCGCTTCGGCTTCTACGCGGAAGCGACCGCCGCACATTCGTATAGCCAACGAGCATCTATCGCCGGTGGGGCCCACGAGACCGGGTTCTTGCTTGGCTATATCCCTGCAACTGTTGCTTACACGGACATCAAGATGCACGAGGCGGGTCGGCGTCAGTCAGTCGCTTTGTTGTGGACGACAACTAATCCGCTGCCTACGCGAGTTGTTCACCTGCCGGAACGGCATCGCGAAATTGTTGAGCGTATCTATGGCAACGCGAATATCTCACGCACAATCGATACGTCGGTAATCCCGCTACCCGAGAGACCGACGCGCATCACTATCGAAGATCGCCCTGACCATAACGAAGCAACGCTTGTCATAGAAGAAATTGGCAGCGATGTCCTAGAGGCTCTGCGTTGGGGACTACGGGTGGAAGCGGATCGCGGGAGAGAGGTCGCGTTTGTCCACATTCACATGGGGGATCCCATGGCGGCCGCGATTCCCGAGGCGATTCACAGTGAACTGGGTGTGTTTTTCGGAGGAGTGATCCCTGAGCGGCGCAATGGTGATGTACTCGTATTGCAATGGATCGGCGACGCGGAAATCGACCCATCGGACATCGAGACGGCATCTGACTTTGGTCGGGAGTTGCTGGAGTTCGTGCTT
>SHUZ01000004.1 GCA_009694415.1 Acidimicrobiia bacterium | reverse complement strand
AATATTGACTGAAGTAACCGAACTAATCGAGTCGGGCATTTCCGGCGCAGAGGCTTACATCGCGACCGCCCCTGCCGGAGGCTCTGGGACCGTCGTCACGGTCTCGCCAAGCCTCAGCGAGGAACGCATTGACCTAACCAACAAATTGAATGATTCATTTTCGTACACAAATATTTCTGGCGTACCTATCACTACAGAACCGGTCCGTGTTATCAACATAAATGACACTGATCTGGATCCCGCGACCCGTGAGGCAATGACAGAAGCTGGCGTTCACAGCGTTTGGTCGTTCTCAATCACGTCCGCAGAAAATGATTACGAACTAGGCATCTTAAACTGCCTATTCGACGTTCATACCTTGGTCGGAGGTTCTGATCTCGAGATTATCCAACGCGCTGTCCAGTCAGCGGCCATCGCAATCGAACGCAACAGCACGCACGATCGGCTTACCCACCTCGCGTTGCATGACGTACTAACTGGACTTCCGAACAGAAGCCTCTTGCTAGATCGCCTCGGTGAAGCACTTCGCCGCAGTGCGCAGCCGGAAAGCACTGTCTGCCTGCTCTTTCTCGACATAGATCGCTTCAAGGTGGTCAACGACAGCCTTGGTCACGACACGGGCGATGAGGTGATTGTGGCCCTATCGGAGCGCATCGCGGGCGCGATTCGACCTGGCGATACCGTTGCTCGTTTCGGAGGCGACGAGTTTGTTGTCCTCTGCGAAGGAATCGGTTCAACACCTGAAGTAGAAGCAATCGCGGTCCGAATCTCAGACGCGTTGCGTCCCCCGTTCCAGCTTGGGCGCGGAGAGACTTACATCACAGCGAGCATCGGGATCGCGTTGGCGCGCGATGAATGTACGAGCGCTATCGAGATGCTCCGCGACGCCGATGCCGCTATGTATCGAGCCAAGCATCTAGGACGAGCTCGCTATGAGATTTTTGATACGGAGATGCACGCGAATGCAATGTCCCGGATGCGCCTCGAGAACTCCATGCATACGGCTCTCGCGAACGATCAATTCCGCGTCGAGTATCAACCCCTATTCGATGTAGCGACTCGCTCCGTCGCCGCAGTAGAAGCTCTAACTCGGTGGGATCACCCGACACAAGGCACAATTTGTCCCGGCGAGTTCATTCCACTTGCGGAGGAAACTGGTCTGATCGTTCCGATCGGCAGTTGGATATTGAATCGTTCATGCGAAATCGCCGCCGCGCGCGATCTAACGGTCAGTGTGAATATCTCGGGACGTCAGATCGCTGAAGCGAGATTCGTGGATTCTGTCAGGCATGCGTTAGACCGCAATGGACTCCATCCAGAGAACCTCTGCCTCGAAGTAACCGAGAGTGTGCTGCTCGATGACGAGAAGTCGACCCTCCGGGTACTCACTGAGCTAAAAGATCTCGGAATAGGTTTATCGATTGACGACTTTGGGACTGGTTATTCAGCGCTCTCTTATTTGCGCAGATTCCTGTTCTCTGAATTAAAAATAGACCAAAGTTTCGTCGCAGGGCTCGGGCAAAGAGATGGATCAGACCCAATCGTGCAAGCCATGGTCGAGATGGCTCATTCAACAGGAATGATTGTCGTCGCAGAGGGCGTTGAGACCGACGAACAGCTCGAGGCGATCACCAATATGGGCTGCGACCGCGCTCAGGGATTCTTACTTGCACCCCCGATGTCGGTAGACGCGCTCGACGCCCGCCTCGTATCGGAGCGCGTCTCTTCCAGCTAGTTATTCTGCGCCGCTTGTCGTCGTGAATTACTGAACGCCAACAGGATCAACGCCGAGCCCACGACCGCAGACGCGAGCATGCCCGGACCCGGTGCCGGCCCCCAGAGATTCGGCCAATCCATTCGCCACCAGAGTGCCGCCGATGTAACCCAAATCGCGCACGCAATGCGGCTGCCGTGTTCGGCTTGGCGCGATCGGAGTGCACCGAGCAATACCACTACGAAATCGACCGGAAAGAACGCAGGAAAGGTTGCGAGGCACGCGCCTGCAGAAGTCGCCACTCCTTTCCCGCCGCGGAACCTCGTCCACACTGGGAAGACATGACCAGCGATCGCGGCCGTCGCGCCTACGTACGCACCAGCGTCTCCGGCGATCGCCATCCCAGCAAACCCAGCCGCGAGACCCTTACCCACATCTAGAACCAGCACGAACGCGCCCCAGCGGACACCAAGCACCTTCAAAGTGTTTAGCGACCCAGGGTTTCCACTCCCCTTATTCCGAATACTCGTACGGCCACGGGTGGCCAGGTGAGCGGCTATGTCGGCAGAAGGAAACGTCCCTAGTAGGTATCCGACGAGAGCCGCTACAGCGATCACCGCCGAGTTCTAGCCGCCAGAGACATCTTGGGGCTTCGCCTTGCCCGCTGCGATCCACGGCATCATCGCTCTCAAATCCGCACCGACCGTCTCGATTTGGTGCGTACGGGCCTCGGCCTGCAACTTCTTGAAGTTCGGACGCCCGGCCTCATTTTCGGCAATCCACTCTTGCGCGAACTCGCCGCTCTGAATTTCACCCAGGATCTTCTTCATTTCGGCCTTGGTGGCCGAGTTAACAACCCGCGGGCCACGCGTCATGTCGCCGTATTCCGCAGTGTCGGAGATGGAGTAGCGCATGTTGGCGATTCCACCCTCATAGATGAGGTCAACAATGAGTTTCACTTCATGCAGTGTCTCGAAGTACGCCGACTCCGGTTGATAACCAGCTTCGACCAGCGTCTCAAAACCATTGCGAATCAGTTCTACAAGCCCGCCACACAACACGACTTGCTCACCGAACAGATCGGTTTCAGTTTCTTCCTGGAAGGTCGTGTCTAGAACTCCTGCACGAGTTGCACCGATTCCCTTCGCATATGCGAGCGCTGTTGCGCGAGCGCTGCCCGATGAGTCCTGTGCAATCGCGACGAGGGCAGGAACGCCTCCGCCTTCTTCGTATGTGCGGCGTACTAGGTGACCGGGACCCTTCGGAGCGATCATCCACACATCGACATCTTCTGGCGGATGGATTTGATCGAAGTGAATGTTGAAGCCGTGCGCGAATGCAATCGAGTTGCCAGCGGAAAGGTGCGGCGCGATGTCTGCCTCGTACGCCCGCTTCTGTTCCGTGTCGGGTAGAAGAATCATGATGACATCTGCTGCCTGAACCGCCTCTGGCATGGTCAGCACCGTTAGTCCTGCGGCCTCGGCCTTGGCCACGCTTCCCGACCCCTCGCGCAAACCAACGATCACATCCACGCCAGAGTTCGCAAGGTTCAATGCGTGCGCATGTCCCTGCGATCCATAACCGAGCACGGCGACGGTCTTGCCGTCGAGGATTCCGAGATCTGCTGCATCGTCGTAATAAATCGTGGCTGGCATCGAGATTCCTTTATTGGTTGGGCCCGTTCAGTTGAACTCAGGCTGATCCGGGCTTCACAACCCGCAATTTCGAAGATTGGCGAGAAAGCTTTGGCAAAGCGATCCGCCCAGTCCTTTGCAACTCGACGATACCGAATGGCCCGAGGAGGTCCGTCATCGCGTCAAGTTTCTCGGGTTGACCTGCGACCATCAAAGTCATGGATTCGTAACCAACATCAAGGATCTTGGCCTCGAAGATCGCCGCTAACTCCGTTGCCTGGGAACGAGCATCCTGACCGGCGACGATGGTTACGAGCATGAGTTCTCGCTCGACGGCATCTGCGGCCGAGAGTTCCGAGATGCTGATCACTGGAATCAACTTGTTGAGTTGTCTTGTCACCTGTTCGATGGGCGCGCTCTCTCCATCGACAAGGATCGTCATGCGTGAATACCGTTCGTCCTCTGTAGGACTCACCGCCAACGAGAAGATGTTGTAACCGCGGCGCGCGAATAGTCCGGCGACGCGCGTCAAGACACCGAACTTGTTTTCAACCAACACACTCAAAATGTGATGCGTCCCTTGTTCCATGGTTATCGACTTCCTTCGCCGGCGGGAGGCCCAACGATGACGTCATCGTTGCTGTGCCCCACAGGAACCATCGGATACACGTTCTCGGAAGCATCGGTACGAAAGTCGATCACTACGGGCCGATCGTCAATCTCGTTCGCTTTTTCAATTGTTGGAACAACGTCTTCAGGCGAATCGACGCGGAAGGCTACGCAACCCATCGCCTCAGCCCACTTCACGTAGTCGGGAAGGTCTGGTGACAAATAGACCTCGCTATAGCGCTCTTCGTAAAAGAGGTGCTGCCACTGACGAACCATCCCCAGGTACGCATTGTTAAGGATCGCGACTTTGATCGGAATGCGTTCGGAACTAGCGGTGACAAGTTCCTGCGCTGTCATCTGAAAACACCCGTCGCCGTCGATCGCCCAAACCGTGCGATCGGGTCTACCAACCTTCGCTCCGATAGCGGCGGGGATAGCAAATCCCATCGTGCCGAGTCCGCCAGAGTTGACCCAGGTGTAGGGGTGATCGAAACGCCAGTGCTGGCTCGTCCACATCTGATGTTGGCCAACGCCACTCGCGACGATCGTGTCCGTCGGAGTGTGATCGCGAATCGCTTCAATGCAGAACTGTGGTTTCAATGGACCGTCCTCGAACTGCTCGTACTGCAGGGGAAAGTCGCGTTGCCATCCCCTAACGGTTTCCATCCAGGGCGAGATGTCGGCCCAATCGTGCTTGGCGCGATCGGCCACTACTGCTTTGACCAGACGTTCAATGATGTTCTTGCAATCGCCGACGATCGGCACATCTGGACGGCGCACTTTGCCAAGTTCCGCTGGGTCAATGTCGACGTGAATGATCTTCGCATCCGGCGCGAAACCGTCGACCTTGCCTGTCACGCGATCATCGAAGCGCGAACCGAGTGCGATCAAGAGATCGGATCGCTGTATTGCGGTAATCGCTGTGTAGTTGCCGTGCATGCCTGGCATCCCAAGGCACAGTTCGTGTCGATCCGGGAACGCGCCTCGCGCCATCAGAGTCGTTACAACAGGAATACCGGTTAGTTCGGCTAGCTCCAAAAGTGCCTCGGCTGCACGAGCCTTCAGGATTCCCCCTCCTGCATAAATCACAGGACGCTTCGCCTCGCTCATTAGGCGCGCAGCGTCTTTGATTTGCTTGGGGTGTCCCTTCAAATTTGGTTTGTATCCCGGAAGATCGACAAGTTCGGGCCATCCCCAATCCATCATCTGATTAGCAATGTCTTTCGGAAAATCGATGAGCACAGGACCAGGGCGGCCCGTTGTCGCGACATGAAACGCCTCACGCACAATGCGCGGAATGTCCTGCGGATCGGTAACGAGCCAGTTGTGTTTTGTCACCGGCATCGTGATGCCGATCGTGTCGCACTCCTGGAACGCGTCCGTTCCAATCACCGAGAGCGGAACCTGACCCGTAATGACGACCAACGGAATGGAATCGAGATAGGCGTCAGCCAAGGGGGTAACGATGTTCGTAGCGGCAGGCCCACTCGTGACCATCGCCACGCCCGGTCTTCCAGTCGCGTGCGCATAGCCCTCGGCCATGTGGCCAGCGCCTTGTTCATGCCGTACAAGGATGTGCCGTATCGAACTCTCAATGAGCGGGTCGTAGACGGGCAAAATCGCTCCGCCAGGGAGGCCAAACATGACCTCCGTGCCTTCCATCTCAAGGCTCTTGATGAGGGCTTGGGCCCCGGTGAGCTTCATTCTTGCGGCTCCTATTGGAAGATAACGACGTATGTCGATTGGGTCAACAACTGAAAAACCCCTCGCATTTGCGAGGGGCAGTGGCGCACGGACGCGAGTGATCGCCGTACGCCTAAGTAACTACTACGGGGTCGGCGGAGCGGAACATGCACCTAAGAGTATGCACCAACCTGCGCACTTCTGCAAGCCCTAATGCGGAATTGCCTGTTTAGAGGTTAGTAACCGCGCCCATTTCGGCGCCTTGGGCAAGGCGTGCGTACTTCGCCAAGAAACCGGTCGGATAGCGGGGCTCCGGAACAACCCACGCTGCACGGCGGCGCTCCAACTCGTCCTCAGCAACGAGCAGATCAATTGACAAGGCGCTGGCATCAATCACAATTTGGTCGCCGTCGCATACCAAAGCGATCGGTCCCCCGTCGACCGCCTCAGGCGCTATATGCCCGACACAGAAGCCGTGCGTCCCACCGCTGAAGCGACCATCTGTAACTAGAGCTGCATCGAGACCCCTACCGGCGCCCTTCATCGCTCCGGTGACGGCAAGCATCTCTCGCATACCCGGGCCTCCCTTGGGCCCTTCGTAACGAATCACAACAACATCACCGGCCTTGATCTTGCCGGCCAGGATTTCGTCCATCGCTGCTTGTTCTCCATCGAAGACCCGCGCGGTTCCTTCGAAGCGCAACTCATCTATACCCGCGATTTTTACTACGCCGCCGTGCGGTGCGAGTGAACCGCGCAGCACCGCTATTCCACCGAGAGCGTGGATCGGCGCAGAGAGCGGGTGAATCACTTCACCATCCGGTGCGGGTGGGTCCTGCTCGCGGATATTTTCCGCAATGGTTTTGCCGGTGACCGTTAGGCAATCTCCATGAAGTAACCCGGCGTCAAGAAGTTCGCGCATCACAACCGGCACACCACCGATTCGATCAATGTCAAACATGTGGTACTTGCCGTGTGGTTTGGTATCAGCGATATGTGGAACGCGCGCACCGATGCGGTTGAAGTCATCGAGTTCCAACGGTACGCGGGCCTCGTGAGCGATGGCTAGGAGATGCAGCACAGCATTCGTTGAGCCGCCAAGAGCCATAACGACTGCGATCGCGTTTTCGAATGCTTGTTTTGTCATGATCTGGCTCGGTCGCAGATCCATCTCCAACAGGTTCATGACGGCCTGTCCGCTGGCGAAGGCAATGTCGTCACGGCGACTATCGACGGCCGCAGGTGATGCGCTTCCAGGAAGACTCATACCGAGCGCTTCGCCAACGCTCGCCATGGTGTTCGCTGTGAACATCCCTGCGCATGATCCTTCTCCTGGACAAGCAGCGCGTTCGATCTCTCCAAGTTTATTTTCGCTGATAGTGCCGGCGGCACAGGCCCCTACCGCTTCAAAGACGCTGACAATGTCAATAGCTTCATCGCCATGTTTTCCTGGAAGAATTGAACCGCCATAAACAAACACGCTCGGCAGGTCGACTCTCGCGATCGCCATCAACATCCCCGGAAGTGACTTGTCGCATCCCGCGAAGCACACCAGGCCGTCGAACCTCTCCGAGTGCATAACGCATTCAACTGAGTCCGCGATGATCTCGCGACTTACGAGGGAACCGCGCATGCCTTCGTGCCCCATCGAGATGCCATCGCTCACTGCGATCGTTACGAACTCGAGCGGAAAGCCGCCAGCGTCAGAAACTCCCAGTTTGGCCTTCTTCGCCAAGCGGTCGAGCGGCAAGTTGCAAGGAGTGACCTCGTTCCAACTCGAAGCAACACCGATTTGGGACTTACCCCAGTCATTGTCGGTCATGCCCACCGCGCGCAACATCGCGCGCGCCGGAGCGCGTTCCATGCCGTCGGTTACCTGTCGACTACGAGGCTTCATGTCTGTCATGGGTAAAGAATGTAGACCCACAAAGTCGGAAATCTGCCAGGCAGGGCGCACATGACCCGCGGCACCGCCGATTTTCGGTACGGTTCACGCATGACAGACATTGGACTCATCTATGCATCAGTTCGAGAACGCCTCAGTGACCTCGTGCGCGTCCTGTCTGATGAGGAATCCAGCACAAGGGTTCCGGCCTGCCCGGATTGGTCAGTTCACGACACCCTCGCTCACCTCGTAGGCGTAGTAACGGACGTGAGCAGCGGCAACCTAGACGGCGTCGGTGAAGACAGATGGACAGCCGCTCAAGTTGACGCGCGTCGCGACGTGACGATTACGGGGATGCTCGACGAATGGGCGCAAGACTCGCCCGGCTTTGAGGATGGGCTACGTGCGTTTGGTGGCGTGATGGCACAAGCGAGCGTCGCCGACGCGTGGAACCACGAGCAAGACATCCGTGGGGCGTTGGGAGTCATGGGCGGTCGCGATCTAGAGACCGAACTCGCTTCACTTGAGGGCTACATCGCTCTTCGTTCGGCGGACTTCGCTGATCTCGCGCCATTGAAATTCAATGCTGGTGAAACTATTTTTTCGACTGGTGACGGCGAACCGGGAGCGACTGTTACGGCTGAACCGTTCGAGTTGGCCCGAATGATGTGCGGACGTCGCACCACCGCGCAGATGCGCTCATATGGCTGGGACGGCGATCCTGAACCGTACATAGCTGTGCTCGCCAAAGATTCCCCGCCCATCGCATTGCCCTGTTGAGCGACGGGTGAAGGTAGACGCACCTCTGGTCACCGCTGGGCTCGACCAAGTCGCAACTGCAGCACTCGAGATCGAAAGGTCTGGCTACGACGGGGTCTACACATTCGAAGGACCGCACGATCCCTTCTTGCCGTTAGTTCTCGCTGCCGAACACACTGAGCGCGTCGAACTTATGACCGCGATCGCGATCGCATTCGCGCGCAGTCCGATGACCTTGGCGCAATTGAGTTGGGACCTGCAATCCCTCTCTCGCGGTCGCGCGATTTTGGGACTCGGGTCGCAAATAAAACCTCACATCGAGCGGCGTTTCTCGATGCCATGGTCCGCACCCGCAGCACGTATGAGGGAATTCGTTCTTGCGATCCGCGCCATTTGGACGGCCTGGCAGGAGCGAACGGCTATCAACTTTCGCGGCACGTTCTATAGCCACACTTTGATGACTCCGTTTTTCGATCCGGGGCCGAATCCTCACGGATTACCTCGCATATTTATCGCGGGAGTTGGACCTGCGATGACTGCCGTAGCGGGAGAAGTTGGCGACGGGTTCCTCGTTCACCCATTCTCGACCGAACGCTTCTTACGCGAGCACACAATTCCGGCACTGCACGAAGGTCTTGATCGTGCAGGGAAAACTCATGACGGTTTTGAAATTGCTTGGCCGATAATGACCGTGACGGGAAATACCGAAGAACAGTTCGAACTTGCGACCGCTGCGACGCGCGCGCAAATTGCTTTCTATGCCTCTACGCCCGCGTACTCAGTCGTCCTGGCGGCACATGGCTGGGAAGCACTGCAACCGGAACTGAACCGCCTCTCGAAGGAGGGGCGCTGGACAGAAATGGCTGATCTGATTCCGGACGATCTCCTCGATACATTCGCAGTGCGCGGAACGCCAGAGCAACTACCTGACCTCATTCGCGATCGCACACGCGGTCTCGTTGATCGCGTGGCATTCAACGCGCCCTACCAGTCTGACCCGGCCATCTGGCAACGAGTCCTTGACGAACTCACGGCCTGAAATGGGTTATCGAATAGGCACAGTTGATGGCCTGCTTGAGCCACCCCATGACCCAATAGATACCGGACCCGTACGCGTGTTTGGCGATGCCGCCGTTACAGCCGATGGGCGCGTGCTCTGGCAGGTTGCGGATAGTTGGAAGGTCCTCGCGAAGGCGCCTGGCCTCCTATGCGCACTCGATGCCTCAGGCGGGCTTCTCGTCGGGACTGAAGGCGCTCACCTACTTCGCATGGGTCGCGATGGCCTAGAACCAGTAGTCGGATTTGACGAGATAGACGGTCGCGACACCTGGTACACGCCATGGGGCGGTCCGCCAGATCTGCGATCGCTAACCATCACGGCCGATGATGTCTTACTTGCTTCAGTTCATGTGGGAGGTATCCCAAGGTCCGAGGATGGCGGCCACTCATGGTCCCCGTCCATCGACATCGAAACAGATGTCCACCAGGTGCGCGCGGTTACCAGCCGATCTGGACTGGTTGTTGCAGCGGCTGGAGTCGGCTGCTGCATCTCAGGGGATAACGGGGCCACCTGGACCGTGCGCGCCGAGGGCCTACATGCGCCATATTGCAGAGCAGTCGCAGTGACCGACGACCTGGTATTCGTCAGCGCCTCGGAAGGACCCCGCGGAAATAAGTGCGCTATTTATCGCGCGGCGTTGGCCGGATCTGGAGACTTCCGGCGCGTCACCGATTGGGTAGATGGCAACGTAGATACAAACGCACTCGATGCACTAGACAGTTGCGTTGTATTCGGCACTCTCGCAGGAGCCGTATGGAGATCCGGTGATCACGGAGCCACTTGGGAACGCGTGCAGCACGGGCTCTCTCCAGTGACGTCCGTGAGCATCACTGCTTGAGGTTGTCGCGTGATCCTGCCTGCCGTTGACGTCGTTTAGTCGCCGAGCCGCTCATCCAGAAGTTGGTTGAGCACCTTTGGATTCCCTTTGCTTCCACTCGTCTTCATCAGTTCACCCATCAAGAACCCGCGCTTCTTCTTGCGCGCTTTCTCATCTCCCGCCTTCCATTGCGCTATCGCATCTTCGTTGCGACCAAGTACTTCATCAACTAGCGCTGCGAGTTCGCCTTCATCATTCATCTGTGCCAGCCCTCGCCGCTCCACCACTTCGCGCGGCATTACAGGAGTTGCCAGGCATTCTTCAAGAACGTCCTTCGCGAGACTTCGCGAGAGCGTGTCGTCAGCCAATAGCGCGACCAATTCAGCAAGCCCTTCAGGCCGGAGAATCAATGCCTCAGGTGTAGAACCCTGCTCGTTCAAATACCCGAGAATCTCGCCGGTACACCAATTAGTTACGTCCTTGCCGCTCCCGCCAGCAGCAACAGCCGCTTCGGCATACGTGCACAAAGCGCGATCGTCGACGAGGATGCGCGCGTCGCTCGGCCCTATCCCCCAGTCCGAAATGAGTCTTTCCCTCTTCGAGGCTGGGAGTTCCGGAACCGACTCGCGCGCGACCTTGCGCATCTCATCGGTTGGAGCGACTGGCACCAAGTCTGGCTCGGGGAAGTAGCGATAGTCGCTCGACCCTTCTTTCGAACGCATGCCGTGTGTAACGCCAGCCACTTCGTCCCAATGGCGCGTCTCTTGAATGATCACTTCCTCCGAATCGAGCATCACCGATTGACGTTCGATTTCGGAATCAATTGCGCGCCCCAACGACCGCAACGAGTTCATATTCTTGATTTCTACTTTCGTTCCCAGAGCATCCGTCGAGTTTGCGCGGAGCGACACATTCGCATCGACGCGCATTGAACCTTCTTCCATTTTCACGTCTGAAATTCCAATGGTCGCCAAAATCGCGCGGAGTTCGCTCACATAACCGCGCGCTTGCTCCGCTGACCCCATATCTGGCCGACTGACTATCTCCAAGAGCGGAATACCTGCTCGGTTGTAATCAACAAGGCTGTAGTCCGCGTCATGGATACGGCCGCCGCCGCCCATATGGGTGGTCTTGCCTGTGTCCTCTTCCATGTGCGCGCGTTCGATTCCGATGCGCTCACCCGCAACGTCTATCCAACCGTCTACACAAATCGGTTCATCGAATTGACTGACCTGAAAGTCCTTCGGCATGTCCGGATAGAAATAGTTTTTCCGGTGGAATATGGAACTCGGTGGAACATCAAAGTTCAGCGCTACTCCGAGGAGTAGCGCGAACTCGACCACGGTCCGATTGAGCACGGGTAGAGAACCCGGTAGACCCAAACACACTGGACATACGTGCGTGTTTGGCTCAGCACCAAACTCATTCGCACATCCGCAGAAAAGCTTGGTACGGGTAGATAGTTCGACGTGAACCTCTAGGCCGATAACCGTTTCGTAGGTAGTCATCGGAGTGCCTCCACCGCGCGCGCAACCGTGAACATCACCGATTCACCGAGCGCGGGCGCAAGTACCTGAACGCCGATCGGCAGGCCCTCTACTCCGGTCCCGAATGGAACACTCATCGCTGCATGGCCTGCCAAGTTTGTAGGAATCGTGCAGACATCACTCATGTACATAGCGAGTGGATCAGCGGTCTTAGCTCCAAGTTTGAATGCCTCGGTCGGCGCGGTCGGCGATAGCAGTACGTCGAACCGCTCGTAGGCCTGAGCAAAATCACGGATGATGAGCGTACGCACTTTTTGGGCTTGTCCGTAATAGGCGTCGTAATAACCGGCCGAAAGCGCGTAGGTGCCGAGCATGATGCGCCGCTTCACCTCTGCGCCGAAGCCAGCGGCTCTCGTTTTGGCATTCATCTCGGCCACGTCAGCACCGTCGACGCGCAATCCATATCGCACCCCGTCATAACGCGCAAGATTGCTCGAGGCCTCCGCAGGAGCAATGAGGTAATAAGCCGAGAGTCCATACGCGCAACTAGGAATACTCACCCGCTCAACGTGTGCGCCAGATCCTTCGAGGCCGGACGCCGCTCGTTCCACCGATGCGCGCACTTCGGGAGCAATGCCCTCTACATCGGTGAGTTCCTCGATGATGCCGATACGCAAACCCGACACGTCCGACCCAGCCCCGATTGGATCTGGCCGCGATGGAATAGATGTCGAGTCCATTTGATCTGGACCCCAAATCGTTTCCATGAGGAGTGCTGCGTCGTCGACGGTTGTTGCGAATGGTCCAATCTGATCAAGACTCGAAGCGAATGCAATGAGCCCGTAGCGCGACACACGTCCATACGTTGGCTTGACGCCTACAACGCCGCAGAATGCTGCCGGTTGCCTGATTGAACCGCCGGTGTCCGATCCGAGTGCGAGCGGCACATACCCCGCGGACACAGCAGCGGCGCTTCCTCCACTCGAACCACCGGGGACACGGGCCTTGTCATGCGGATTACGTGTAGGCCCGAAAGCCGAGTTCTCGGTAGACGAGCCCATCGCAAACTCATCGAGGTTTGTTTTCGCGATCGGTATTGCACCTGCAGCCAAGAGGCGCTCTACGACGGTGGCCGTGTATGGAGGCCTCCAACCTTCGAGAATTTTCGATGAACAGGTCGTGAGTTCACCCTGCACGCAAAGGTTGTCCTTAAGCGCGATTGGCACACCGGCGAGCGGGCCAGGATCTTCACCGTGCGCGACGGCTGCGTCGATGGCATCCGCCCGCGCGATGGCAGCGTCAGCCAAAACCGTGTTGCACGCATGCAACTCTTCTTCACGCTCACTAATCGCGGCCAGTGCCTCTTCAACGACTGACCTTGCCGATCGATCACCGGATCGAACCGCGGCCGCGGTCTCCACAGCTGTCATTGCACCGGTCATTGCGTTTCACCCATGATGCGCGGAACTCGAAAACGTCGATCCTCAGTCGCAGGCGCCGCAGCAAGAACCTCGTCACGATCCAGCGACGGCTTCGGGGCATCGTCTCGCAAGACGTTCGTTAGATGGATCGGGTGGGCGGTCGGCTCGATGTCCGAGAGGTCTAGAGCGGCTACGTCTTCAGCGTGCTCGAGGATGACACCGAGTTCTTCCGCGAGTTGTGATGCTTCGGCGTCAGTGATGGAAAGGCGCGCAAGCTTTGCAACATGACGTACTTGTTCAGGTGAGATTCGCGGAGACACGTGTGGATCCTATGGGTAGGGGTCCAGTGGACCACCGGCGTATTGCCACCACTCTTCGGGCGCAGGCTGCCAATCTGGGTCAGGAACGATGCAGTCGACGGGGCAAACAGGCGGAAGACACTTGCCACAGTTGCTACAGAGTTCGGGGACGATGATCACATCGATGCCGTGGTTAAAGATTGCCCCGAACTGCGGTGGGCATTGACGCAAGCATGCATCGCAGTTGATGCAGATCGACATGTCTATGCGCAGCGGGGCAGTCAACCACTTAGGGTTGCGTTCGCGTGAGGCGATGCGCTGAAGACGGGTAGGCGCTTCCATTGCCGCAAATCTAGACGGGAGCGTTTACGGTCTGGCCAAGCGCCCAAACTCGACTACCGAGGCGGTGTATCTGTAATGTCGCATCCCTCAATCTCTATACCGCCCAGGAGGCAATCGTGTCTAAGTTCCCATTCCTGTCCGACGAGTGGTTCGCTGCCGTTGAGAACCTCCTCGAAGAACATGGTGCCGATGCGCCACAGGATCAGAGCGTCGTCGTGAATGTTGTGGTCACTGGCTCACCGTATGGGGACGAGCGCGAAATGCACATAGGTGCCCGTGACGGGAAGGCCCAAATGGGCAAGGGAGCACTCGAAGGTGCAGACGTAACCCTCACGACCGACTACGAAACGGCCAAAGATGTGTTTGTCTCGGGGAATCCACAAGCAGGCATGCAGGCGTTCATGGCTGGCAAGGTCAAGGTGACCGGCGACATGACCAAGCTCATGATGTCGCAACAGGGCGGTGGGAACCAGGCGCTACAAGATGCGGTTCAAGGAGTTACTGAATAGTTAAGGCGCACCGAACTGGCCGTGGCGCTGGAACGGCGAAGTTAACAAAGCGCACTTCTCACGAGAGCTTCAAACGCGCCCACTCCAATTCTCGAACGGCCCGCTGAATATTCTTCTAAGAACGGCACCCTGCATCTACGAGTCCGCGCCGTCGAGTGCGCTTCGACAATTAACAACCAACACTACGGTGGCATGTTCCGCTACCAAACAAACGTTGTGGACGGAAAGGGAACTTTCCGGCGAGGTTCAACAAGCGCATACATCGGCCCAACATGGCGGATCAAGCCTGGCGATCGCGTAATTGTCGACTACGTCAACCTGCTGCCCAAGATGGAATTCCAGGCGGTCGACGAAACTGAGCCCAGTCCCATGGCACAACCACTCAATCTGCACACCCACGGTCTAACTATCTCGCCCGCAGGCAACAGCGACAACGTGCTCCTCCAGGTCCCCATGGGCCGATCGAATACGTACGTGTTCAAGATCCCCAAGAAACACAATCACGAGCTCTACTGGTACCACCCGCACGTCCACGGCATCACCAACGATCAGGTGTACGAAGGCTTGGCTGGCTTCATCGTCGTCGGTCGCGCCGATGGCGACTATCGGCAGTTCAATAGGCTCAAGATCCGCGATGTGCTCGCGCTCGAAGAAATGGCATTAGCTGACGCCAAGAACGCGGCGACCACAGGAACCCCGGTGCCATTCACGATTGTCTCGGTAGACGGAACCCCTATGCCCACTCCGATCGTCCTCGATGGCGATCACGCATCCCGTGGATACCTGCTTGGGCAAGGCGGCGGGGTTGCAATCTTGGTTTAGGGCGCATCCGATCCGTCCAAAGTCGTTCGTCTCATCCAGGTCCAGAACCGAAGTGGCACCGGTGAAGCGAGCGCTCGAACATTCATCTACAACGCCGTGTTGCCCCCAAGTCCGACCCAACCGAATAACTTCGGAGTCGACTTCAAGTTGTTCCCGAACAATCCGACCGTGCAGAACTTCACCAACCTCACGCAGTTGACGCCGAGCAACTACAACCAAGACGTCGTCAATATTCCTCCCGCGCTTGTCGGAACAGACGGCATGCCAATCCTTGGGGCAGACGGAATCCCGGTGACGCCAGGCGAACAAGGTCAGCGTTCTGAGTTCGACGGACTGGACCGATGCTAATTTTTGCGGTGCGCTGTCAGGTATCTAACGACCATGACGTTTCACCAACTAGAACCGTCAGGCCTAAGGGTTACAGGCCTCGCACCCCACGACACGCGGCGGTCGTCCAGGAGACAGGACCCCTTGGGTTCATAAGCGACCTAAACCGTGACGGAGCATCTCTCTCCGGGATGTAGCAGAGGTCGAAAACAAACCGAAGCCCGGACAACGTTTCCCCTACCCTGAGACGAGCATGTCGCCAAGCGACGATCACCAACCAAAATCAGACGAGGCAACAAACGCCATCATCGATGCCGACCGTGGCTATCGATCTGGCACCGCGCAGGCTGCGCTGCGTAATCGCGATTTCCGCTTTGTGTGGGGCGGAACCTTCGCATCCAACATTGGTACGTGGATGCAAAACGTGCTGCTCGGAGCCTTCACATACCGCCTAACTCACGATGTCGGTTACGTAGGACTCGTCTACTTCGCACAACTTGGCCCTTTGTTGTTTCTCGCTCCGGTGGGAGGGTTGATCGCCGATGTGGTCGACCGCCGCCGGTATCTGGTGGTGATGCAGATGATCCAACTCATACTCAGTTTGGGGCTGGCGGGAATAGCCGCAGCAGATAAACCGAACGAAACGGCAGTCTTCCTCTGCGTACTTGCGATCGGGATCGCTAATGCCCTCAGTGCACCTGCGCTCGGGGCCATCCTGCCTACCTTGGTGCCTCGCGAAGACCTTCCGGGCGCGGTTTCTCTGCAGTCCGTTCAGATGAACCTGTCGCGTGTGATCGGTCCCGCCATCGGCGCGCCGCTGTACGCCGTGTTCGGGGCAGCGATGGTATTTGCCATCAACGCACTCACATACCTATTCGCCGTCGCTGGTCTCCTGATCGCTCATTACAACGCACGTCCAAGTTCTCACCTGAGTGGCGGTCCTCTTAAGAAGGTCATGTCGGGGTTCAGCATCGCGAAGAGCGATCCGCTCATACGGCGAATCTTAATAACTATGACGGTTCTTTCGTTATTCTCCTTAACGTTTATTGGATTGATGCCCGAAATCGCGCAAAGTGACTTAGGCATCCCGCCAAAGAGCATCTATTACGGATTTCTTTATGCTCTGTTCGGCTTAGGCGCGGCGCTCGGTGCAATCACAGTGGGCACCTTCCTCGCTCACCACTCGAAGGCGCTCGTCGCTCGGCACGCCCTCGTCATTTTCAGCGTCTTGCTTGCCTGGTTCGCGCTAATACGAAATCAATACCTTGCATATGCGGTGGTGTTCTTACTCGGGTTTGCATACTTCCTCGTGATTACAAGCCTCTCAACCGTTTTGCAAGACCATCTCGACGACGCCAACCGCGGGCGCGTAACCGCGCTCTGGATTATGAGTTTCGGCGGAACCGTTCCCGTCGGTGTCCTGCTGGCCGGATACTTGGTCGAGAATCTCATCACAATCACTGCCGTTGTGCTCTTTGGGGCCGCAGTCGCCATAGCGCTCGGGGCATACTGCGACCTAAGGCGAGACGGTGCGCAGTGAGCACATCTAATTAACTACATGCTGACGCGCGGCGATGACCGAACGCGGAAGGCAGCCGCGACAGCAACAACTGCGACCGCCGCTCCGACGCCGTAAGCCCATTCAAACGGAACAGCGGCGGTAGAGCCATCCTGGATTGTCGAGAGCACCTGTATCCCCGTGACGACTCCTATCTGCGCCACCATCTGCTGCGCGGCATTTGCTACGCCAAGGTCGCGCTCATCGACCGCGTTGGCGACAACAGTGATCAGCGACGGCGACGACGTACCTAGCGCGATCCCCGAAAGCATTAGTCCCAAGAAAACAAGCCCCAACGCGCCGCTCCAAGCCGACACGGCAAACACAACCATCGCCACGACGAGTAGGACTGTTCCTGTGATACTCGCCTTCCGTTCACCAACTCGGGCCGCGACATAACCCGAGATCGGAGCGGAGAGACTGAAACTAAGTGGGCGGACAGCCATTGCCAATGAAGTCGCGGCAAGTGTTAATCCGAACCGGTTTTGAACCAGAAGTGGCGTGATTATGAAACCACCCATGTAGGCGAAGTTGGTTGAGAACTGCGCGACCAGCGACGAGGAGAAGTTAGGCCTACTGAAGAAGTCGAGAGGTAGTAGCGGGTGCAGCGCTTTTCGTTCGATTAGCACGAAACCCAACAGCGCGAAGGGAGTTACAGCGAACAAGGCGACCACTACAGGGTCTGCGAATCCTCGAGTGTCGCCAAATGTGAGCCCTAGGAGGGCACTCACGATCCCGAAAGCGAGTGCCGCAGCGCCCGCGAAGTCGATCGGTTCCCGCTCGCGACACGGCGTCTCGTGCAACACAATTGCGGCCAATACCAACGCAGCAGCGGCAAACGGCGCTTGGACAATGAAAATTGCACGCCAACCGAACGCCTCGATGAGTGGACCCCCCGCCACGAGACCAATCACTGGCGCGCCAGCTCCTACGAGAGCCCACCAACCCATCGCTTTCACGCGATCGTCCTCATCGAATGCAGACATGATCAGAGCCATCGACGCTGGCCCAATCGCCGCACCCGGCATTGAACCGAGCGTGCGAATTGCGATCAACGACGGACCGCTCCATGCAAAAGCGCTCAACGCCGTTCCAACAATGAAACCCGCGAAGCCCAACAGATAAAGACGGCGATGCCCGTAGACATCGCCGAGTTTTCCAAACAACGGCATCGCAAGAGCAAGCCCAAGAAGTGGGCCTGTCACAACCCAAATGAGTGAAGTTGGGTCCGTATCGAGATCGGTAGCCACGGTGCTGAGTGATACGGCGACAATTGTGATCGTCATGCCGGTGGCGAAGAGGCCAGTGAGAACAGTGACAAGCACCCAGATCGGATACCGAGTGCTGTGCCTGACACGATGGCGAAGTGCGTGCTGAAATAGGAACGGCCACGCGACTACAGGAACCTCATCGACTCCTGGAGAATCTGCAACAAGCGGATCGTGATGCGTGCTGGGACCGGGCGCGGAAGGACCGGGCGCTTTAGAACCAGCTGTACCTGTCATTGTGAAACGAAGGCTAGGGCTACTTCGCTAGCAACGAAGTAGCCAGGAAGACCCTGTGCCCTAAGACCGCTCGCCGACCACCGCTGATTGCGGAATCGGCACGGCGACCCACCATTCGGGATCTAGCCACGGGCGATCACCAACGTCATGTCCGGGCCTCGGACGTAGCGAGCGCCCATACCCCTGTCCAGGCCGCGCCAGCGGAGGACGGGTCGTTCCACCTTTTGAAGGCCTACGCACTACACAACTCCAGGGTCTCTGGGGTACCACTCTCTGTGGTAATTATGTAGGTACTTACGACAAGCATCAAGGGTCCGGTCGACCTATCGTGAGTATTTACCCAAGATTAGGTAGAGAAATTGCGCCTTCTTCGCGATCTCGCCTAGACCACCCAAAATAGTCAAATATTGCCGACGTCGCCGATCGGAGTTCTCAGGACTTGAGTTTCTTGGCCTCAGAGCTGAGTTCCGCAACAGTCCAGCGGTCTCCCTTATCGATCTTCTCGACGAGCGTCCACGGCTGGAACCTTTGAATAAGTCCCCCCTGCACCAGGAATGCCTCACCTGAATACGTGCAGTCCTCGGTCGCTAGATACGCGACGAACGGCGAAACGTTCGCGGGATCCCACACATCAAACTTTGCGACGTCCTCCGGCGCCTTCACAACCTCACTAAGACCCGGTGTCTGTTCGGTAAGCCTGGTCCTTGCTGCAGGAGCTACCGCGTTGGACCGGACTCCATATCGGCTGAGTTCCATCGCACAGATCTGAGAAAACGTCGCGATTCCGCTCTTGGCGGCTCCATAGTTGGATTGCCCGGCGTTACCAAGAAGTCCAGATGTAGACGATGTATGAATGATGGAAGCGTTCTGCTGCGCGCCCGCCTTGGTCTGCTCGCGCCAATACGACGCCGCCATACGCGTAGGACAGAAATGACCTTTGAGGTGAACATGAATGACTGAGTCCCACTCTTGCTCTGTCATGTTCACCACTACACGGTCACGCAAGATCCCCGCATTGTTGACCAACACGTCGAGACCACCAAACGTGTCTACGGCGGTTTGCACCAGGCGTTGAGCACCATCCCACTCCGCAACGTTGTCGACGTTCGCGACCGCGTCACCCCCTGCTTCCTTAATCTCATCGACTACGAGTTGAGCCGGCGCGCGATCGTCTCCGGTGCCGTCCGGGTTGCCGCCGAGATCGTTGACGACGACCTTGGCCCCCTCGGCAGCGAACAGCAACGCGTGTTCTCGACCGAGGCCGCGCCCTGCTCCCGTGATGATTGCAATGCGTCCTTCTAGTGCACTCATGGTCCAAATCTCCTGAGGTTCGGCTTTCGTAACCGCGCATCGTAGATGCCCTCGCCGTTATACGGGCAAGGCGGGATCAGAAGAAAATGGTGACGATTGCACCGCGCTTGACCTGAGTTCCTTGAGCAGGGTCTTGGGCGCGCACACGTTTGCCTCCAGTGAAGACCCCCTGGGCCTGCACCTGTACACCGGCACTCGCTGCAGACGCGCCAGCTTGGTCAATGGTTTGGCCCTTGAAGTCCGGAACCAGCACTACATCAGGGCCTTTGCTGACAACGACGTTCACTGCAGAGTCACGCGCCGCTGGTGTACCTGCCGCGGGGTCGGTGCGGATCACCTGTCCTGCAGGAACCGTGTCGTTGAACTCGTCTACCTGGGTCGCTCCTAACCGCGCGTCTTGCAGCGCCTTGGCTGCATCAGCGAATGACTTGCCCTTCACATCCGGTACCGGAATCGGTGTCGGTCCCTTAGAGACAATCAGTTCGACGGTTGAGAATCGCGCTGCTCTCTTGGGCGGGTTCGTGCTGATCACAATTCCTGCGGCAATGGTTTCGTTAAACTTCTCATCAACAGCGACGACATAGTCGGCCTTTTCGAGGGCTGCTTGTGCTTCTGCCGTTGCAAGGCCGACGACAGGCGGCAGCGCGGTCGGTTTCGGCCCTTGCGACACAATCAACTCAACGGTCCCGCCTTGAGAGATGAACCCACCCGATCGAGGCTGTTGAGCAATCACCGTACCGATGGGGTCATCCGCATTGCGTTTTGTCACCGACGTCAACAGTCCGGCTTCATTGGCACGACTCTGAGCAACGTCGGCTGTGGTCCCCACCAGAATCGGAACCGTCACAGGAGTTCCAGACGCGGAATTAGATAGAGCGAATACAACCCCTGCGACTGCAAGCATCAAAACCGCAGCGAGAACAAATGGGGCCACGCGTCGCCCGTTCTGATCGGCTGATTTGGTTGTTGCCGTCCGACTGCGCGAATCCTGGTCGAATAGGGGATCGGTACGTGTGCCGACGACGTTTGTTGGATGCGGATCGTCTGACGCCTCACCCAGCCCGGTTAGGTGAAGCGGTCCAGGGGGTGGCAAAACGCGAATCGCGTCGTCTAATGCTGCGCCCATCGTGGATGCATCCGGATAGCGCTGGGTGAGATCGGCCCTGCAAGCGCGCTCAACAACTACTCCTAGCGATCCAAGAAGGGCGGGAGCTTGTACCGACTCGACATCTCGTAGGCGCAGTGTGCCGAGTGGCGTATCGGCGACGAGCGGAACGACACCTGTTACGGCTTCACTGAGCACAAGACCTAGCGAGTAAAGGTCACCACGGCCATCAAGGCCAACGCCGGATCCCTGCTCCGGTGCCGCGTAGCGTGCCGTGCCGAGCACAGTTCCTGCGGGTTCCGTCCAACTCGCCTCAGCGAGTGCGCGAGCGAGTCCGAAGTCTGCGACGCGCACGATCGCATGTTCATCAAAGAGAAGGTTCGCTGGCTTTATGTCTCGATGCACTAGGCCGCGGCCGTGGGCATAACCGAGGGCCGAGGTCACCTGCTTCCCGACGTGCGCCGACTGGGCAGGGCTCAGCCGTATCCCACGATCGAGCATCGACCGCATAGATCCGCCCACTAGCAACTCGAGCACCATGAATGGCACACCGTCGTCGCCCCAGTCGTATACCCCCATCACATTGGGATGGTTGAGAGACGCAGCCAACTGTGCTTCGGTTCGGAAGCGGCGGAGGAACCCGGCATCGTCTGCCAAGGCGGCATGCAATACCTTCACGGCGACCCTGCGACGCAAGCGGACGTCGTCGGCTAGGTACACCTGGCCGCTCGCTCCCGCACCTATAGGGGCTAGGAGGCGGTAGCGGCCGGCGAGGACACGGCCGACTAGGTCGGCAACCGCACTTCCCGACATCGGGACCACGGTACCGGCCCAGAGCCTCGCGACAGAGGCATCCGATGTACAAAGTGGGTACCAGCAGCGGTACCGTCGGTGTCATCACATCCACCGAACGAGCCGACACCGAGCGAGCCGACACCGAGCGAGCCGACAACACACCACCAAAGCGACGGCGGGCAATCGAGCATCCAGGACGTTTTGCGATCGTCGCAGGCGGCCTAATGGTCGTCGCCACCCTCATCGCGATCACTCTCGGCACCGCAGACACGACTGATGTCAAAAACGCCTTGCCCAACCAGGTTCGTTCGGCGTCTCCTAGTCAAGGTTCTATTGTGCCGCCACAAGAACAAATCAGCGTCGATCTCGGTGATGACCTCGTAGGTGATCTGCGGGTATGCAACGCGAGCGGCACTTGTACTGAGATCCCATTCGATCAGGTCGACTTCATTAAGCCTCTCGGCCAACTCGTTTTTAGGCCGGAGGCAGGGAAGGAAATTTCAGCATGGGATCCGGGGCGTGTAGATGCGACGGTCACGTTTCGGTCACAAGCAGATCCCACGCAGGACAATGGCAGCTACTCGTGGTGGTTCATCTCGAAGGCATAGCGCGAGTTCGGAACGCGTTACTGGTTGATTACCAAGTAACGAATTAGACAACCGCGAACGTTGCCCAACCCTTGAGCGCAGCACCGCCGCCGTCACGCGTAACTACGAGTTCAAGGGAAACTGTGCGTTCGCCGTCGCCTTCCGTTTTATCGACAACCTTCCCGGTGCAGGTAAGCGTGTCGCCCGGCCACACCTGTTCACGGAACTGCACTCCGAAACCGCGTACATTGTCTGCGCCTAACCAGTCTGTCGCGAAGCCAGCCAGTATTCCCGCCTGAAGCATTCCCACCGAGAACACCGACGGGTAACCGGCCGATTGAGCAAACTCCTCATCGTGATGAATCGGGTTGAAATCACCGGACGCTCCCTGATACCGCACAAAGTCGGTGCGCGTTAGCGGACCCACGATTCGCGGCGGCGCCTCGGTACCTACATTGAGATCATTCCAAGACGTCATTGCGAGCCTCCGTCAGTTGCTGGCTTCCCTGTTTCAATGGCCGTGGACCGGGCCTCTGCTACCACCTTGCCTGATTCGTCTTTGAACTCAGTCAGCGTGACAACGAAGGTCATGGTGCCGCCGCGTTTGCCTTCTTTTTCATAAATCTCCGCGACGCGAGTCTGGACAGTGAGTTGCGTGCCCGCCTTCGGAGGTGCGCCAAAAAATCTGTACTCCTGTCCCCCATGCAGCAACCTACGCAGGTCCATCTTCAACTTGGAGAACACGCCTTCACCTGAGGGACTCCAGAACGACACCGAAGTAAGAAACGTGGGAGGAATAGGCGGCATCGCTGCCCGCAGATAGTCGGGACTATGAGCCATGGTTGCCCGTGCAAATTCACGAATCTTGCCGCGCTCAATATCCATCGTGAACGGCTCGTCAGTTGCACCTAATGCATTTTTATCGACCACTTCGCTCAATCTCCTTCGGTTTGTAAAGGACCTTCTAGCAGCAGACGGCCGAATCCTTCCTCGTCTAGCAGCGTTACATCCAATTTTTCAGCTTTGTCGCGCTTTGACCCAGGATTGTCACCGACCACGACATAGCCCGTCTTTTTCGAGACGCTATTCGTTACCTTGCCACCCCTGGAAACTATCTCCGCCTCCGCAGACTCCCGGGTGTAGTTCTCAAGTGCACCGGTCAATACAAACGTGATCCCCGCAAGAGTCGGATCAGCGGCCGCGACTTCGACCGTAACTCCTTCGAAGTTGACGCCAGCAAGCCGCAACTTTTCGATTAGAGCCCCGTTTGTGGGAACCGCGAACCAAGCCTTCAAACTCTCGGCGATCACAGCCCCTATCCCGTCTAGATCAACCAAAATTTCGGTAGTCGCTAATGCAACTCGATCTAGATGCCCGAAGTTGCGCGCGAGGGACCGCGCCGCAATTCGGCCGACGTGCCTAATACCTAACGCAACTAACACGCGCGGCAACTCCGTAGCCTTAGAAGCCTCAATCGCCGCGAGCAAATTTCTTGATGAAATCTCGCCCATGCGATCGAGGCCAACAAGTTGATCGAACGTCAACGCGTAGAGATCCCCGACGTCTTGAATCAATTCGGCGTTGACTAACTGCCGAACCCTTTCTTCACCCAAGCCTTCGATATCCATGCCGCCCCGGCTGGCGAAATAAATGACTTTCTGTTCCCTCTGCATTGGACAATCGGAACTGACACATCGGTGATCGGATTCGCCTTCGAGCCGCACGAGCGGCTGGGCTAGGTCGCACGGGCATGCGGTCGGGAACTTCCACTTACGAGCGCCCCGTTTGCGCTTTGCCAAAACCGGTCCGACGACTTCCGGAATAACGTCTCCCGCCTTGCGAACCGTCACCGAGTCGCCAGGGCGCACATCGCGGCGGGCGACCTCATCTTCATTATGAAGAGTTGCAACCCCAACCGTCGATCCGCCCACGAACACCGGATCCAAGACGGCGAACGGGGTCGCACGACCTGTTCGGCCGATGCTCACCATGATCTTGCGAAGTACGGTGATTTTTTCCTCGGGAGGGAACTTGTACGCTACCGCCCAACGCGGTGCGCGACTCGTGTGACCCATCTCGTCGCGTTGCGCCAGGTTGTCTACCTTCACAACCGCTCCGTCGATCTCATATCCGAGGTCGTGCCTCTGCGCTTCTACGCGCAGACAAAAGTCAAAGA
Organism: Acidimicrobiia bacterium; assembly: GCA_009694415.1. Taxonomy (GTDB): domain Bacteria; phylum Actinomycetota; class Acidimicrobiia; order IMCC26256; family JAENVU01; genus SHUZ01. The sequence continues at coordinate 14,439 of SHUZ01000004.1, read as the reverse complement.
CAGCCTCTAAATCGACGAGTACTTCAACTTGAGGATTCACCGGAAGGCCGAGACTCGACAACCACTCAAGCGTCTTCTTATGTGTAGAAACGATTGGTCCCCCAATTACTGCGCCAGGTTGGTAGCAGTAGATCGAGAGGTTGCGACCGGCAGTTATTGCCGAATCAATTTGACGCAGTGAACCTGCCGCCGCGTTACGAGGATTCATGAACAGCCGGTCACCTGCTGCGGTCTGGCGCTTGTTCAGATCGTCGAACGAGTCATTCGACATGAAAATCTCGCCGCGTACCTCCAACAGACTCGGAATATCGGAACCGACAAGTTGGTTAGGCACGGCAGCGATTGTCTGTACGTTGGCTGTTACGTCTTCGCCGCTTTCACCGTTGCCTCGCGTAGCAGCCCTGAGCAGTTTCCCGTTCTCATAAATTAGCGAGATCGCCAGGCCATCGAGTTTGGGTTCCCCGACAAAAGTGATATCCCCCGGTACGAGTTTCGCGATCCTCGTCCCCCAAGCCTCGAGATCATCGCGAGAAAAAGCTTTATCTAAGGAGAACATGGGTTGCAGGTGCGAGACTTCCGAAAATACCGATGGCGCTGATCCCGAACCCGGGCGCTGCGTTGGCGAATCAGGGGTGGCGATTTCGGGATACTCAGCCTCGATCGCTTCCAACTCTGCGGCAAGCAGGTCGTATTCAGCATCCGCTATCTCGGGGGAGTCATTTCCGAAGTAATGCTCATCGTGATAGCGCAGTAGATCGCGCAGTTCGGACGCGCGCGCTGAGGTGGAGGCTGGCACTTGCATCGCGGGCGATGCTACTTACAAGGTGGGACGTTCACGCTCCCACGGTGAGCTTCACCGCAGCAGCTTGATCTCCGACCCTCGCCGCGAGCCTGTCGGCGAGTCGCAAGACGTGTTCGGCTTGACTCTGACCGTGCCCAGCGAGTCCGCATGCAGGAGTAATGATTCCGTGTGTTCGCAGCGCGACAGGGTCTGCACCACGACGCGTGAGTTCGCACCACACCGAAACCGTTTCGCGCCAGAGCGGGTCAGCCGACTCACCTACCGGTCGGTCGGTCGGCACGGCACCCCAAGCGAACCAACCATCTGCATCGAGGTGGCGTGCAACGACATCCGCATCCTGGAGAACGTCTGCCGACACCGGCACACTCAGAACCCGTGCGCCGGTCTCAAACGCGAGTCTCAAATCTCCGCCCGAACAGACGTGAACTCCTGTACAGACCGTGAACTGCGCGAGCGCGCTCGACAGCAGATCTACGGCTTGTTCGCGCTCTAGAGGAGCGTCATCCCGCGTCCACAAAACGAGCGATGGTTCGTCAAGAAATATTACGGCTGCAGCGCCGGGGAGACGTTCGGCAACAATCTTTTCTAGCACTGGCGCCCACGCTGAAACTGCGGCAGCGGCGCGATCGAATGCGAGTTCCGCAGGAAGCCCGGCACGCACTAGCGCGACGCCCATGGTGAGGGGTCCGCACATTTGGAACTTCACGCGGTTCGGTGGCATGTCACTGACAGCGGCTTCGTCGAGGAACGTAAGTAGTCCGTCATGAAATTCGCGAGTGATTTCAGTTGTGATCGCCGCGGTAACCAACGATGGATCGATTGCGATCGAACCATCCAGATCCACGGTGACTTCTGGAAGCGCGTTCACCCACTGAGCGACCATGCCTTCACGAGGAAGGCCTAATTGAGGAGCGGCGGGAAGCAAGGGGTTCGCGTTCAGGGAGAGCAACGCTGCCTCGCGCGCGTCGGTGAACGGAAGGCTGCCGATGCCCGTCGACAAACCAGAAATCAACACGTCGTACAGCGACGGCGTCGGATCCGATTCCTTAGTTGTCAAATCGCCGTTGCGGTTCGCTGGCATCAGTTTCGTAGTATATGGATACGTCGTGAGTTCTCCGAAGCGGAGCAGTGATCGCTGTGAACATCTGGTGGCTCCGAATCGCATGGGTCGCGATTCCATTTACTTCGAGTTGGGCGATGGCCGACGCGATTGCGAACTGGGCCCCACTAACCAAAGGCGTCGCGACGGCAATTCTCTGGTTGCTGTGGGGAGTGGTGCTCGTCGGACTGCTTACGCCGCGACCGCTCAGCCTCACAGTGGTCCGCACTGGAGCGCCGCTAGCGCTAGCCCTCGCCGTGCTCGCGTTCGCGAATGACGCGGGACCGTCCCTCGGTGCCTTGGCCGCGCTCGTGGTTACATCGACGTGTGTCGCTCTTGCATCGACTCCGAGCATCGGGATCGCTTGCGCACAGGGAGTTGCGTACGGCGACGAAGAAAGGTTTCCGCTGGCAGTGCCGCCAGCGCTCTTCATCGGGATCTTGCCGCTTGCTGTACTCGGCGTCGGTGCCGGTATCGCCGCTGGCCCGTTGCTACTTGCATCAGGTAGGACCGCCGCTGGATTCGTTGCACTCGTACTAGGACTTCCACTAGCCACGCTGCTTTTCAGATCGCTTCACCAACTTTCACGCCGATGGTTGATCCTCGTGCCAGCTGGCATAGTCATACATGACCCAATGACTCTGACGGACCCATTCTTATTCACGCGAGACAGCATTGCAGGGTTCGGTATCGCAGATGCCCGTAAACGAGTTCCAACCGACGCCGAGGATCTAAGACTTGGCGCAACGCGGGGCTCGCTCGCATTGCTACTGAGCCAAGAGACGGACATTTATCGGCAGTCCCGCAGGCGAAGCGTTGCCTGCAACACCAGCCTCATCTTGGTCGCGCCCGTGGCGCGTCAACGTGTGCTTGATCGTGCAGCATCGCGGAGGATTGTGATCGGCAAAGCGTCACCGAGCGCGAAATAGACAGTGGCAACCACGCGAACTTGTTACCTCGCGATTCCTGACCCAAGCACAACATCATCGCGGTACATCGCCACTACTTGACCCGCGGCAACACGCGGCTGCGCCTCAACCCAGTGGATGGCACCTTCTTCAAAAGTTGCACGGGCCGCGACTCCATGTGCTCGCACTTGTACCAATACATCGGTTCCAAAAGAAATCGAATCATCGACGAACTTCACGTCGCGAATTGCTGACACGTCGCAAAGTAGATCTTCGCGTTCGCCAATTGTCACAGTTGCGGTACTCGCATCAACATCGACAACGAAGCGGCGTTCTCCCAATGCAACTCCAAGGCCACGCCGTTGACCGACCGTGAAGGCGCTCACGCCAGCGTGCTCCCCGACTACCTCACCGGTGGTCGTCACTAGCGCACCACCCTGTTCTTCAATTCGATCCGAGAGGAAGGTGCGGCGACCGCCGCGCTTGATGAAACAGACGTCCATACTCTCCGCTTTCTGGGCGGTACGCAGGTCTAACCGCTCTGCTTCGTTGCGGACTTCGCTCTTGGTTAGTTCTCCCACTGGAAGCAGCGTGTTGACGAGTTGGATCGCTTGAAGGCGTGCAAGCACATAAGACTGATCCTTCGCTGAGTCGACACCGCGACAGAGGCGAGTTCCGGTTTCGTCGAGGCGGAGTCTGGCGTGATGACCTGTAGCCATCGCATCGAAACCCATCGCCATGGTGCGATCGAGCAGCCGTCCCCATTTCATTTTTGTATTGCAGTCAACACATGGATTGGGAGTTCTACCGGCCGCGTAAGACTCGACATAAGGATTCACAACTTCGGCATCGAATTCATCGCCGAAGTTGAATACGTAATGCGGAATGCCCAACTGGGCTGCGACACGGCGGGCATCTTCGACGTCGGCAACGCTGCAACATCCCGAGTCTGACTCACCGCCCCATAAACGCAAAGTCACTCCAGTGACATCGTGTCCTTCGTCGCGCAATATCGCGGCCGCAACCGACGAATCCACACCGCCGCTCATTGCAACCAGGACACGGCTCATGCGTTCACAACCGTTCGTTCCCTCAAACCGCGTACCAGCTCCGGAACTATTGCGATGCACGCATCTACGTCTGCGTCGGTAGACGCAACGCCGAGGCTAAACCGCACCGATGCCAAGGCGTCTTCGCGACTCATGCCCATAGCTTTGAGTACGTACGACGGTTCGGTCGCTCCCGAAGAACAAGACGATCCTGCCGCCGCAGCAATTCCCCGTTGATCCAACATGAGCAGAAGCACTTCAGCTTCGATTCCTGGGAAGCAAACATGAAGGTTGCCAGCTACCTTCGCCGCCACGTCACCGTTGACCCGTGTTTCGGGCAACGCGACATGTATTCCATCCCAGAGACGGTCGCGTAGCGCGGCGATGCGAATCAATTCACCCCCGCGGCGTTCTTGCGTGATGCGAAGCGCCGTTGCGAGCGCGATTGCTCCGGCCACGTTGACAGTGCCGGAACGCAACCCACGTTCCTGCCCGCCTCCCTCGATGTCCGGCCGCAGATCAGTCCCGTCACGAACTATGAGTACGCCCATTCCTTTAGGTCCACCAAACTTGTGACCAGAAATCGCGACTAGATCGCAACCCGAAGTCGCGGTCGCTACATCGATCCAAGGAACCGCTTGTACCGCGTCTGTATGGAGACACGCGTTAGGGGCACGCTCACGCACCACTGCCGTCACCTTGTCGAGCGGCTGCACCGTTCCCACCTCATTGTTCACGAGCATCACCGAGACGACTACTGTGCGTTCGTCGAGAAGATCGGCGAGTTGATCAAGATCGATGATCCCGCCGCTAGTCACCGCCGCCTCGTAAATGCGGAATCCCTCACTCGCCAACCGATGCGCCGAGGCGAGCACGCCCTTGTGTTCGAACGCCGTAGTCACCACACCATCGCCTAGGTGCCGCCGAGCCCTAGCGGACCCTTTCACCGCGAGGTTGTCGGCCTCGGTGCCACTGCCGGTGAACACAATTTCAGCTGCGCGGCACCCGAGCAAGGCCGCAATGTTTTCCCTGGCCTCTTCTAAAGCGGTCTTCGCTTCTTGGGCCGCGCGGTGTCCCCCCGACGGATTGCCGGGGTGATCGGCGAGGAAGGGCAGCATCGCTTCAATCGCCTCTGGTAATACCGGCGTGCTAGCAGCGTGGTCTAAGTAATGCATTGGGACGATTGTAGAAGAACCAATAGGCCAAATGACTCTGTCAGGGGTGGAACTTCCTGACGAAAATGAACGTTGATAGTAACAACGGCGCACGCGGAGTCGCTCGAACATGAGCGGAAAGGTTGCCCCGATGACTGTCACACCCTTGGCGGATACTGACGTTGTGAGCACACAACTGCTACTCGTACCGAGCGGGATACCCCGCGTATTGGATTCCCGGACTCGCCGACGAGGCAGAGCGGGAGTGGCCGAAGCCCGGAGACGCCTAGCGGCGATCCGCCCGCCTGCGGCTACCGCCAGCAATTCACTGTTGCGCGCCGGGTAAGAGGTCCTATTCCGCCCTAGCGGGCTGGCTGGTATACGCCGAAGACCCCACGCAGGACATCCGACACCTCGCCCAAGGTCGCGTGAGCCCGTAACGCAACCTTCATAGATGGCAGCAGGTTCTCGGTTCCTTGAGCTGCTTTGCGCAGCGAGTCGAGAGAAGCATCGACGAGCGGCTGATCTCTTCTGGCCCGTAAAGCCTGCAAGCGCGTGACCTGGCCGCGCTCCAATTCTGGGTCTATCGGAAATACCTCGGTGTCTTCATCATCGGCCTCTTCATATCGATTGACGCCGACAATCACTTTCTCGCCGTCATCGACCGCCTTCGCCCAATCAAACGCCGCGCGCTCGATTTCGTCTTGCATGAAACCTGCCTCGATCGCCGAGACCGAACCGCCCATCGCGTCTATCCGCTCGATGTACTTCCATGCGTCAGCCTCCACTGCGTTAGTCAGTGATTCGACAAAGTAGGAACCAGCAAGTGGATCAACGGTATCGGTGATGCCAGTTTCGTACGCCACGATTTGTTGTGTACGCAAAGCGATCTTCGCCGCCTTTTCGGTAGGCAACCCGAGCGCTTCGTCAAACCCATTCGTGTGCAGGCTCTGAGTTCCGCCTAGCGCAGCGGAAAGCGCTTGGAGCGCGACGCGCACAACGTTGTTCTCCGGTTGTTGTGCTGTGAGCATTGAGCCGGCAGTCTGCGTATGGAAGCGCAGCACCTTGGATTTCTCGTCTTGTGCCCCGAAGCGTTCGGTCATGATCCGATACCACATACGGCGCGCGGCACGAAACTTCGCCACTTCCTCGAAGAAGTCATTGTGGCCGTTCCAGAAGAACGACAAACGTGGACCAAAGTCGTCGATTCCTAACCCGGCATCGACCGCTGCCTGCACATAGGCGATCGCATTCGACAACGTGAACGCGACTTCCTGCACCGCGGTGCTGCCAGCTTCGCGAATGTGATATCCCGAGATTGAGATCGTGTTCCATTGAGGAATGTTCTCGTGGCAATACGAAAAGATGTCGGTGATGATCCGCATCGATTCGCGCGGTGGATAGATGTAGGTGCCGCGCGCTACGTACTCCTTCAGCAAGTCGTTCTGTATGGTCCCACCAAGATCCTTGGGAGACACCCCTTGTTTCTCTGCAACCAGTTCGTATAGGAGCAACAAGACAGCAGCGGTCGAGTTGATCGTCATAGACGTAGTCACGGTGTCTAGAGGAAGGCCTGCGAGCAACAACTCCATGTCCTCGAGCGAGTCGATCGCCACGCCCACTTTCCCAACTTCGCCCTGGGCGCGGGGATGATCAGAGTCGTAACCCATCTGCGTCGGTAGGTCGAACGCGCACGACAGGCCGGTCTGGCCAGCACCGAGAAGAAAGTGGAACCGCTTGTTGGTCTCTTCGGCGGTTCCAAACCCTGAGTACTGACGCATCGTCCATGGACGGGTGCGATACATCGACTCGTAGATACCCCTGGTGTACGGGGGCTTGCCGGGAGCGCCGAGGCTCTCGTCGGCGTCGAATCCGAACAGATCCGAAGCCGAGTAAACCGGATTTATCTCAATACCCGAACCAGTTTGACGTTTGGTACCTTCGGCCATGCAGGCATCGTACCGGCGGGATCTCGCTCATCCGGTACGTGGCGCTGCAGTCGCACTCGCACCGATCTCCTTCGCGTTCACGCCGATGATGCGCAAGAGCGTGGTGGGAACAGGTCTACGCAACCTCACAACTGCGCGCTCGGCATTGACGTCTACTGCCACATCGGTTCCGCGTGGCAGTGCTGAGGCTCCAAGCAAACGAGCAATCACAATGCGAGCACGATCCGGATCCAGCTTCACCACCATTCCAGATGAGGCGCGATACGCGCCCTCATCCAACGCCGAAGCCGCTGCGAGGGCCGCTGCATCGGCCTGATTCTGGAGGTCCCGACGAGCGGTAAACATGCGAGCACCATCAATACCGAGCCCAGCGAAGGCGAGCGAGAGTAACAACGCCCCAATAATGAGTGGGGACGCTTGCCCTGACTCTCGGCTTTGAGCCTTCATCCGAAACCCCTGTAGCGATCAACCTGCACTGCATGTGAAGCCTCGACTGGCACAGAAAAAGACGGCCACACTGCGCCGACGAATGGAAGTTGTGCGATAGGCACTGAGGTGCGTACGCGAACGATCAACACGTCGCCTCTGCGCCGACCCCCCTCAACCGTCGCGCTCAAGGTTCCCGCTGGTAGTCCATGGTTGCGCGCCGCCTGCGCAACAACGGCCGCGCCATGCCATACCGCGCCTTGTTCCGAATCGGCAATCACGACTGCCCTCCCGTATTCGCGAGCAGCTGCGCTCGTAGCAAGAGTCGCGCGATGGAGGGATCCGAAGAGCACGACTGCCTCGACGAGAACACCAAACACAAGGCTGCCGAGAACAACAAACTCGACAATCGCTGAACCTCGGTCGCGCGGCCTCATGGCAGAACGAAGTCTTCATCCAAGGCCGTTGCTAGGGAATCGACTGTGAACGACGGCAAGAAGGGCATGATCCGCGGCGCGTTTCCGTGCGCACGAACCGCAACGGAACCACCTGACTGGCCAACCTCCACCGCGAAACCTCTCGCAGATCCACCAAGCCCATCCCGCAACAGCGACCGAGCGCGCGTGACGCCATCTTCCAGTGGCCTTCCGGACTCCGCCGCTGTGCGCGCTCCTTCGTGGGTTGCAGTCACTGCGACGTTTCGCGCCCATACCCAAATCGCAAGTTGAGCGACTCCGAGCATGCACACGACGGTAAGCACCGCGACGGCGAGGAACTCGACAACCGTCGATCCCTGGGCACCGCGCTCAACGTTCCGCACGCGCTATCCCCGTAACTGGTTCAACGCATCCGACACGATGGAACTGAGGTTCGGCTGCACAATCGCCCAAAGGGCCATCACTACTCCGATTCCCATCACTAACAACATCACCCATTCGGGGATCGAACCCCGTTCATCTGACCATCGTTCATGCATAACGGTTCCTTTCAATTTGCCAATGTCCGAATAGCGACGATGCCTGGATAGAACGCGAAAAGGATCGCGACCGGGAGTATCAGCGCGACCACCGGTACCAGCATCGAAACCTGTTTGCGTCCAGCTGCCTCAATGAGCTCGCGCTTTGCACGTTCGCGTTCGTCAAAGGCCATCGCGCGTAATGAGTCGGCTAAGGGGATGCCGCGATCCTGGGCAATCGCGATCGCGTCAACGAATCGGTCGAAGGCCGGTAAGCCAATCCTCCGAGCGCGATCCCTCAAGGTATCCACCAACGGCATGCCGCCGCGCGCGAGGCGAAGCGCTGTTCGAAGTTCACTTGCAAGCGGCCCAGTCCCGTCGGTGGCAACCATCTGAAGGGAACCGCGAAGACTCTCGCCAGCAGTAACCGCGATGCAAGCAACATCAACGACAGTCGGCAACTCCGCTAATGCGCGTGCGCGCCGAGATGTGATTGCGCGCGTCAGTTGTCTATCGCGCGCCACCAAACCAAGGACCCCCGCAGCTACTGCGAGAATGAGAGCTGCGACAGGACCGGGGGGACGGCCGGTTGCCGCCATCAACATTGACGCAGCGATCCCCATCACGAAGCCGACCAGCATCCAGGTCACCTGTTCAGCGCGGAATGCGGATACTCCGAGTGGGCTTGCTGCCGCCTCCAATCTTTCTGGAAGGTCGCGTCCGTCATCGCCAATAACCCGCGCGAGCGCGCGGCCCCACTTCTCGAAGACCGGTTGGAGCAACCCTCTCAGCCCAGTCATTTCAACGGGATCCCTCCAATTGACCGTGCGACCAGGGCCGTGAGTTGCAAGGTACGGAGTGAGGCGACGGGCCAGGTCGGCGCGTCCGAAGCGAGGATGCGCAAAGACAACGCAGGTGAAACCAACTAGCCCGAAGCCGACCACGACGATCGCGCGAAGTTGGTTCATGCGTGCGTTCCTACGACCGCGCTGCTTCCCAGGACGCGCGGTTCGTCCGGCAGCCGCCCAATGGCGACCATAAGGCGATAACCAACAAGTGTCATCGCGCCTCCGATGGTTACGACGATGGCCCCAGCAACGGACTCAAATGCATTGGCACCCTGGGGTCGACTAGCCACCATGAGCAACACGAGGACCGGTGCCGACGCGGCAACACGCGCCGCTACAAGCGTCCAGGACTGTCGTGCGATTATCTCTTTGCGAACCGCCAAATCCTCCCGCAGGAATGCTCCGAGAGTGACGAGCACACGCACGAGATCGCGACCCCCTACACGATGGGCAACAACAAGGGTCGCAACGACACGGTCTGTAACTGGATCCGCCAGGGCATCGCCAAGCCTCACCAGCGCTGCGGCGAGATCGCCGGATACGCGATTGTCTGCAACGACTCGCCGAAACGTTGGCCTCAAAGCGTCGGGACCCTGCTCGGCAAGCAGAGACAAAGCTGCGGGCAAGGTGTCACCAGTTCGCACCGACCCTGCCAGTAGATCAATCGCTTCCGGCCAAGCACCGCGCCTGGCTGCTTGCACTTCGCGACGGCGGCGTTGCACGAAAGACACCGGTGCCCAAGACGCTGCAACCAGTCCTAAGACTGCCACCGTCGCAGATCCAATGAGTACGAGACACAGCGCTGCGATGGCGACACCGCATCCGACGCACGCGCACAGGAAAACACGCGGCGTCACACCGACAAGACCAGCTGTCGATAACCAGACTCCCAGTCGTTCAGCTGGCGTGGCACGCGTCGTTGCGGCCTTGGGCATTTTTGTAATGACGTCGTAAGTGATGAAGACTCCGGTCGCGAGCAGCACAGCAACGACAACGCTCACCGCAGAACCCCATGGATATCAATGCCGTGTTCTGCGAACCGTTCACATGCACTTGGGACTTCGCCGGTCCAGACAAGACCCTTCGCAGAACATTCAAACACGGTGCCAGTTGTAGGTACATCTCCGTCACCGAGTTGGTCTTCTACCGCCACGATCTCGGTGACGACGCGCTTGCCGCCGCTGCGCTGAGCGAAGACAACGAGATCAACGCAAGCCGCGACTGTCGAAGCAACGAACTTGCGGTCGAGGTTCTCACCTGCGAGAAGGGGCAGCGTTGTTAGTTTCCGCAACGCTTCCCTTGCGGAGTTTGCGTGCACCGAAGTCATTCCAGAAGCGCCGCTATTGAGCGCCAGCAACATATCGAGAGATTCAGCTCCGCGAACTTCTCCAACGATGATGCGATCGGGTCGCATCCGTAGGCTCTCGCGTACCAAATCCCTGAGAGTGACGATCCCCTCGCCCTCGAGGTTCGCCTGACGACATTGCATCGCGACCACGTCAGGGCGCTCTATTCCTAGTTCGAATACTTCCTCACAGGTAACGATCCGTTCTCTTGGCGAGATGCTCGCCGCGAGACAACCGAGCAGTGTCGTCTTGCCGGCACCCACCGCTCCGGCGACAACAATCGTGAATCGAGCGCGCACTGCGGCATCAAGAAATGCCGATGCCTGCCGAGACAGTGACCCGATGGCAACTAACTCGTCGAGATGTCTGACGCGCAGGCCGACGAACTTGCGAATGTTCACGGCCCAGTGATCGGTGATCGGCGGGATGACAACATGTAAACGGCTCCCATCCGGAAGACGCGCGTCAACAAATGGTTGCGACCTATCCAGCCTGCGGCCTGCGCGCGCCAGCATGCGTTCGACTAGTTCTTCGACCTCTTTCCTCGACAGAACGAGATTTGTGAGTTCATGCTCTCCGCGACGGGCGACGAAGACCTTGCCGGGTTCGTTGACCCAAATCTCTTCGATCTCGGGGTCTTCTAGCAATGGCGTCAACGGACCTAGCGCGAGCATTCGCCTTCGAAGCGACTCGACTCCTTCCTCCGTAAGCGGGGGGAGCCCGCCGTCGAGATACCGATCTCGGTAGTCGCGAACCACTTCGTCGAGTAGCAAGTGGAGATCCGCGTCGTGCTCCAAAGCCACCTCGCGTTGCTCCAACCTTTCCCGGATCTCTAGTTCAACGATTTCTGGAGCGGCAGGCAAGATCACGAGATCACTTCCGCCACTCGACGCAATTCGCGCAGCCATGGCGAACGTGGCGCGACGGCCCGGAGCGATCTGGCTTCCCACACGCATCGTTCGAATGCTGCCTCTACCGGAAGGAACCCAATCGGTGGCGCACCTATCCAATCCGCGACAGCATGGGAACACTCCTGGAGTCGGCGATGTGAACGCGGCGCGCGATTGAGTAGGAAACTCGCGTGTTCCGATGCCCTGGGACGAACCTGCTGAAGTAGTTGAAAAGCGATGATCGACCGGCGCAGTGCGACCGGATCACTCCCACTCACAAGTAAAACGTCGGTCGCGATCTCCAGCGCGCCGAGTGTCATCAAGTTGCGTCTATAGGGAGCGCGATCGAATGCCAGCTCCTCGTCCTCTTCGACAGAAGCGCCAACATCGATCACCACCACGTCAGCCACGTCGCGAGCGGCATCAAGTACGGCTCTCCACGTGTGGGCGCGAACCTCGGGCCATAAATCTGGATGACCGAGCCCTGTAAGAACCTCGAGACCTTCTTGCCTCGTCTGCAAACAAGTGCTCAGCGCTTTAGGCCAGCCATCAGCAGCAAGTTTGGTCGCTTGCATCACCGACGGTGTTTCCGCTAGTCCCAGCGTCTGAGCAATCGACGGCGACCAGGGATCGGCGTCGACAAGTAACACGCGGGCCCCTAAGCGCGCTGATTCGAGCGCGAGTTCAATCGCAACAGTTGTGCGACCAGGAGCCCCTGAGCCGCCCCAAACCACAATGGCTCGCCCGCAAGGACGTGGTTCCTGTGAACGACCGTTGGACTCGACCTGAACACGCAGACCCTTGTGATCATCACCTGTTCCACCGATGCGATAGAGCAGCTGAATGATCTCTTCTGCCGTTTGTGAGGCATCAAGCACGTGGCTCACGCCAAGGCGATCGAGCGGACGATTGCCTAGCGAATCGATTGCTAGGACGGTTACGCCGTTCTCCTGTAATTCTCCAACGAGATCACGGTCGAGCCATGGAAGTTCGGCAGCGATCAGTGCGGCTGTCGGCCTATCCCGTAACGAAACACCGAGAAGTTCACCATGATCGACGCATCGCCTGAGCAGTTCGATGCCCAGTTCGCGTTGCTGCAGTCCGCGCACAAGGGGTGCTTCCCAGGACGCACCCCCCGCACATGTGACGATCCGGATGTTCGTCATGGCAACTCAACCATGTCGAAACTTGAACGCGCTTCCTGGCCCTCGACGTCCTCAATAATGTCGATTTCGGCGTTGCGCGATGCAAACACAACGACGACGGCTTCATCGGCTGCGACGCGCAGCGTCACCGCGCCTAGTGCGCCCTCGTCCTGGCCGAACAATCCATCTGAACGCACCACCTCGATCACCTGTGCGCTCGCCGCTACCGTGATCGTGCGCGCAGTCTCCGTACCCTTTGCGAATGTCGCCAGTACGTCTACGCTGTCACCAGCTCGTATCGCGCCGCCAAGCGCATGATCCGCGCTCACGGGGACTGTCACCCTTCGACCGCGCGGTGCCGCAGCTCCCAGCGAGTCGGCCGACACCAGTGCCCCATTCCTCAAGGGCTCTCGGATCACGCGACCGACCGGCGCGCCTGCGTTCGTGGTCAGCAATGCATCTATGACAGAGGGAGCCGCTGACACGCGTGTCGCTTCAAAGTCTGCACGTGTCACCACATGACCGACCGAAAGATCAGTAGCAGCCCTGTAGACCGATACGGAGGTGTCCTCGTCGCTCGATAGGCGCAACCCGCCGACGATTGACACAGCGATTAAAACGAGGCCGATGACGAGCCGCACATCTACCCTCGGAAGGCGAAAAGCGAAACGCTGACGCGCAACGCGGGCTCCCATTAGAGGACCTTCACTACATCAACACGAGGCTTCGCTACGGTATTGGACGCAACACTGTCCAATGCCATGATCGAAACCGTGGTCAAAACAGCAGGAAGGAACTCCGAAGTGGAAGATCTACCTCCATCCCTTTTGCGCCCAGCCGAGGTAGCCGAGGTGCTGAATGTCAGCGTCTCCCAGGTGTACACGTTGATGCGTACCGGTGAGCTCGCTGCACTCAAGATCGGACGCAAGGGCGTGTGGCGCGTTAGCCGCGAAACCCTTGAGGCGTACATCGCGCAACTCGAGGCGGACGCACGCGCACGCACGAAGTAGGGGATCACTACCCGGCCTCTCTGATAATCCGGACGACAGCTTCAAGCCGTACATCGTGAGTGCGCCGTACGCGTGTGCGCCCTGTACCCGTCGCATCGATTACCTCACCTAGCCGAAGCCAATCGCGGCCGACGGCTAAAAGTCGACCGCGTAGAGGAACACCGTCTGACGCGACGACCGTGACTACGTCACCTGGCGCGACACGTGTGAGCACATCGGCGAAGCAACTATCCGAGATGCCAGCCGCAATTATTTCGCGCGCCTCGGTGCGTTGTTCCCAGGCGACCTCGCGCCGGAACTCTTCAGCTATTGCGTCGAACGCATCTAGACCATCGTCCATCCGTAGACCTTCCGCTCCATCCATGGAACCAAGAAACAGGACGGTACCAGTACCGGATCCTTCCGTCTAGAGGTTGCGTCAAAAGTCTTCCCTTGACATACAACAATGTCTATGTAAGGGTACGGAACGAATCAGAAGGCAACACAACCTTAATGGACGCCATATTCACCAGGGAGCCACGGATGGTTCTAGACCCGCTCGAAGGAACGCTGCGGCATCTGGTGGCGTTCGGTGCCATCGCCTTGGGCGGTGCAGCATTCGCGTTCCTCGGTCTCGCACTAGTGGCCGAGTCGCTGCACCGCCTTCGGCGCGCACCGAGATTGTCGCGTTTTATCCATCGGTTTATTCCCGCAAATGCGCGTTGGATAGCCGCTGCAATCATCTCGGTCGGCGTCGTTTCGGTACCACGTTCGGTTGGAGCATCAGAGGCAGTGGCCGACTGGTTGCGTTCCGGCACCTCAACAACAACTACGCCGGGATCGACTACCACGACCTCAACTTCGCTGCCAGCGAAAACC
>SHUZ01000116.1 GCA_009694415.1 Acidimicrobiia bacterium | reverse complement strand
TCTCGAGATCAGAACCTCCGACCAAGGTATGAACGTCGAATAGGCAGTTTAAGATGCCTAGTTCGTAATCATTTTCTGCGGACGTGATTGAGAACGACCAAACGCTGTGAACGCCAGCTTCTGTCATTTCCCAACGGGTCGCGGGATCCAGATCGGTGTCATTTACGTTGATAACACGGACCGGTTCTGTAGTGATAGGTCTGCCAGAAATATTTGTGTACGAAAATGAATCATTCAATTTGTCGGTTAGGTCAATGCGTTCCTCGCTGAGGCTTGGCGAGACCGTGACGACGGTCCCAGAGCCTCCGGCAGGGGCGGTCGCGATGTAAGCCTCTGCGCCGGAAATGCCCGACTCGATTAGTTCGGTTACTTCAGTCAATATTGCCTCTAGCGAAGCGCCGCGTGCGATGAGGTCGAGGACCTTGTTTTCGGCGGCACGCAGTTGCTCCACGGCCTTGCGTTCGGTTACGTCACGCAGGTTCGCGACCAGTCCCGCAACCGCAGGATCATCTAAGTGACTTGTCACCCTGGCTTCAAGATGTCTCCAGCTACCGTCGTCGGCCATGAAGCGGGCTTCGAAGTCATGCTCGACGCCGATGTTCGACAACGCGTCGACGAGTACTTCCGACGCCTGCGGTAGATCAATGGGATGGACGAGGGTGGCGAGTTGGCGGCCTATGTAGGCGTCGGCATTCTTGCCTAGGAGGCTCTCTATGGCAGGGCTCGCGTACTGCACGCGTGCGTCGGGACCGACAACCATGATTATGTCCGCTGCATGTTGCACTAGAGATCGGAAGCGTCTTTCATTCGCTGCGATTGAATTCTGTGATTGTCCGATCTCGCCGACGAGCATCATCACGCGCCAAAGCGTGAGCGATACCACTGCTGCGGAGATAACGCCGAATACGAATGCGGGTTGGCGTTGCGGTACCAGTTGCGAGGCGATGACGAAAGTGACAGGTGCGACCAACAGCGTCGAAGTTACGATCCCTACGCGCATCCGATCGAATGGCGCCCGCTGCCTAGCTGGGTTGAGGAGCGCACGTCGCGCCGATGGGTGGATGATCGCGGCTGCGATGAGTGCGTATGAGACGACCCATACCGCATCAAGCCATTGCAGATATTGTCGGCCGGTCGTCGAAGCGACAAGGTAATAACTATCGGCAACGAGGGAAAGCGAAACTCCGGCGAGCAGGTACCCCATGAACCTCGACCGCTCTTCGGCGATGAGGGCTAAGTGCAACAGAGCTCCGAGGATCATTAGGTCGAGTAATGGATAGGCCATGGTCGTAGCGGTGACGAATGTGGTTCCTGTCGCATCGGCGAGTGCTGGAGTGATGAGGAACTCCCAAACTGGGATCATTCCTGCAAGTGCGATGATCGCAGAATCTAGAATCGCGGCTCGTTGCGCAGCGGCCGATCGCGGCCGGACAATAAGCACTAGTCCAAAAGCAAGGAAAAAATATGCTGAGATCCACAACATGTCTGGTAGATAGTCGAGGGTGCTGGTGAGCGTGTCGGAATACCGAATGCGAATGTCCCATGTGGTGTCACCCAGTGTGAATAGCAGCGGCGATGCCGCGATCATCCAAAACGGCGGTGGTGCACGAAACCTCACGAGGGCTATTCCCATGACGATTACTACGCCCGCGCCGATTGCGGTTAACGCCAAAGCCGACGCGCTGTACCCGGGGAGCAGGAGCGCCCCGAGGCTCGCGACCGTGGCAGCGAGAATCAGTCGCGAAGAATTATGTTTCTCTCGTAGGCGGAGTCGCACGAAGGGGGTATCGACACGTTGCGTCGCCGGGTGTAGAGAGCCGTGCTCTCGCGAGCAAACTTTTTATGTATCCCAATTGTCGGATTCCGGCATTAAGGTGGCGAGGGTTTTTTCGGCCCATTGGACGTCTGACCGCGGCCGTAGCCGAGGCAACGCAAGGCCCTTCGTGTCAATTTCCATTCTCACGAGCGCCCCACCGAGCGTCTTGCCGAGATTGTCTGAACGCAGAGAACTGGGACCGCCGCCGCCAAGGGCCCGACGCATGACGAAGTTGAGGGCTAGGACGTTAGGCACCTCATAACGCAGTACATCGCCTTGTACGAAGGAACCAAAGTGCTGCTTCACGCGGCCTGAGGTCACTTCACGCAAGATCAACTTGTACCCGTCGTCGTCATACGCGAAGAGCGCGATATCCGAGATATCCCCCTTGTCTCCCGAACGGAAACCGCAGAAGTCCCGTAACTGAATGCGAGGCGAATCTGTCACGACGTCTCCATGATGATCCGGACTTCTGAATCGACGAGATGTTTGTCCACCAAGGTTGGCCAGAGGCTTATCAATTCGGTCGCTCCGCCACCTGTGGCACGACCCATACCAGCTAGTCCTGCCGGTGGCGCGCTCAGAGCTAGAGGAATTAGTTCACGACCGACTGCAGATGCGGTGCGCTCGTCGTCGCATCGCCATGCGACGCGCAATACACATTCTGGAGGTTCGATACCGCTAGCAAGTTGTGGGACGGTGGGTCCACCCAAAGCATTCACTCCCCACTCTTCAAAGCACCATTCACGAACTTGAAGTCCAGCCATCTCGACTCGTCGCGTGAAGATGGCCGCGGTTGCGCGTGACTTTTCAACCGCATCAGGCCATGCGAATGCGACACGCGTTTCACCAGACCATCCTGCGTGTTGCGCTATCAATGCTTTGTAGGTGCCGGTGGCCGGTTTGCCGCGCACATCTCGAACAGCGACACGGTTGTCACCAAGGTCTTCGAAAATCGCCGAGCCGAAGTCGGCTACGACATCGGGTGATAAATACGCCGATGGATCGTGAACTTCGTAGAGGAGTTGATGCCGCACGGTGTCGAGGTCAACGCGTCCACCTGACCCTGACGGCTTTGAAATGATGGCACTTCCATCGCTATCTACTGTCGCGATTGGATAGGGGAGTTTCCAGGGTTCTGGAATCGTCCACCAATCTCCGGAGAAGTTGCCGCCAGCCACCTGGCCTGAGCATTCGAGGAGGTGACCTACGAGCACGCCGGCGGCGAGTTGATTCCAATCGTCTTTGGCCCATCCGTACTCATGGATTAGGGGCCCTAGAAACAATGCCGCGTCGGCGACCCTGCCTGTGATGACAATGTCCGCGCCCTGGCTTAGGGCATCCGCGATGGGGAACGCCCCAAGGTATGCAGCAGCAATTAGCGGATCGGTACCCGCGTCGGCGTATGAGGCGCCCGTATCCATATTCGAAAGGCGGCTTGATGTCGCGGCCTGAAGTTCGTTCAGGCGTGGCATCAGATCGTCACCCAACACTGTCGCGATCTTCAGACCCGAGACGCCCATTCGTTTTGCTGTCTCGATCGCAGCGTGCGCAGCGGCGCGTGGATTGATTCCTCCAGCGTTGGTGATGATCTTCGTGCTTCCATCAATTACTGCGGGAATCGCTGCAGTCAGGTAGCGCGGTAGATCGCGCGTGTAACCGAGTGTCTCGTCGCGCGCTCGGTCTTTTGCGAGGATCGCAAGCGTGAGCTCCGCGAGCGCTTCTAGGCAGAGATAGTCGATGCCGTCCGCGAGTAGTCCTTCGACCGCCCGCGGCGTATCGCCATAGAAGCCTTGTCCTCCGCCTAAACGAACACTCAACGTGTCACCTTGGCTGACTGGCGATCACCCATGAATCTGCGGACGCCTTTCGGACCATGGCGCAGCGGTTTCGAGTTGCGCAGCGACAGCGATCAGCAGGTCTTCCCTGCCCCACGCTGCCGCTATGTGTATCCCGATCGGAACACCAGACGCTGTAGTTCCAATGGGAATACTGATAGCGGGTTGTCCGGATACGTTGAAGATGGGAGTGAATGGAACGAATCCCGCGCCGCGAGCGAATCCTTTGAGCGGTTCGTCCGGTGTCATCAAAACACCGAGCTTCGGTGGAGGTGAACCGATTGTGGGCGTGAGGAGTAGGTCCCATCCGTCTACATCCCACCACGCGGCTAGTCGACGCGACACCGTTTGGATCGCGAACTGGGCATCCATGAGTTCGACGGCACTCGTTTTACCGCCACTCTGTGCGAGGAACCATGTGAGAGGTTCGACGTCGGCCTCTACTAATTCGCGGCCCAATAGGCGACCCGCACGCGCGACATTTGATGCTGCCATTCCATTCCACATGGCGAGGAAGGTTGCCGAGATTCCACCGTCCTCCAGCACCGATGGATGTGCGAACTCAACCGTATGTCCAGCCTGCTCCAAGAGTTTGGCCCCTAGTTCTGTCGCGGCGACACATTCGGCATCGACGGGTTCACCGGTTGTCGGGATCGTCGTACACAGGCCAATTCGCAGGCGACCTGGGTTCGCTCCTACTTCTTCCCGGTATGGCCTGAGTGGGGCAGGGGCATGCACCATGTCGCTGGGTTCTGAACCCGCAACCGCATCGAGCAACGCCGCGCAGTCGCGTACTGAGCGGGTGACTGCGAACTGCACCGAAAGGGGTCGGGCCAGGTCGCCACTAGGCGCGACCGAAATGCGGCCACGCGAGGTTTTTAGTCCAACGAGTCCACAGCACGCTGCGGGTATACGTATCGAACCTCCTCCGTCGGAGGCATGCGCGAAGGGCGTCATTCCAGCCGCGACCGCTGCAGCCGAACCACCGCTAGAGCCGCCAGGCGTTCGGGTCGGATCCCACGGGTTGCGGGTCGGGCCGTATGAGAGCGGTTCTGTAGTTGGCATGATGCCAAGTTCCGGCGTGTTTGTACGTCCGATGGTCACGAGACCGGCGGCGCGGAAGCGGGATGCGAGAACCGTGTCCTGTGGCAGACGAAAGTCGGCATCTTTGAGGACGCTCATTCCGTCGTAACAGGGTTCACCTTCGTAACCGCACGCAAGATCTTTGAAAAGGAAAGGCACCCCTCGGAACGGGCCATCTGGGAGTTCCAGACTCGCGGCCTCGTCGCGAGCGCGATCGAAACGTTCCGTAGTCAACGCGTTTATCTGTGGCTGGATCTTCTCTGCGCGAGCGATCGCCGCGGCGACCAATTCTGTCGGGGACAATTCTCCATTGCGCACCAATTCGGCCTGTGCGGTCGCGTCGAGTAATCCCAGATCGTCGGTCATCGTTACGCCGAGACTTTTGGACGACCAGCGGCCCACGGATGTGCCAACTCAAGTTGGGCTGCAACGCTGATGAGCAAGTCTTCGCGATTGGCCGCCCCGACAAGTTGGATGCCTATCGGCAAGCCTGACGCACTTTGATGTAAGGGCAACGAGATCGCTGGCTGGCCCGTGACATTGAACGGTGCGGTGAACGTCGCGAATGGGGTCTGCCGCACGGTCGAAAGGAATGGATCGCCATCGGGAGCGTTCAGGAAGCCGATGGGGGCTGGAAGCGCCGCCATCGTCGGAGTTAGCAGCAGGTCAAATTTCTCATCGTGCCAGAACGACAAGACCCGGCGGGTCCACGTACCGATCGCGTTAAGTGTTTCGGCGAACGTCAATGCTGTGATCGACTTCGCAATCTCGGCCAACGCCCACGTGCCAGGTTCGACGTCAGATTCGGTGATTGGTCGCCCCGCTATCCGTGACAACGTCTCGATTTCGACGAGCGTATTCACCGCGATCACATTGAGGAACAGGCCCAGCAATTCGCCATCCTCGAGCGCAGCTGGCGATGCGATTTCGACGACGTGGCCAAGCGCTTCGAGTTTGGCCGCCGCATCTTCGGCAGCATGCGCGCATTCCGGGTCCACTTCTGACATCGCACCCGGAGCAGTCGTACGGATACCGATTCGAAGGCCTGTGTTTGAAGCGGATACCTCCTCGAGGTACGAGCGCGCTGGTGGCGGTGCCGAATAGGGATCACCTGGCATCTCGCCGCAAACAGCATCGAGCACTGCCGCGGAATCGCGCACGGAGCGGGTGACAACATGTCTCGCTACAAGGCCATTCCAGGACTCCCCATCTTGGGGGCCGAGCGAAGTACGTCCGCGGCTTGGCTTGAGTCCCACAAGACCGCACGCGCTGGCTGGGATGCGAATTGACCCTCCGCCGTCACCCGCGTGCCCGACTGGAACCATTCCACTCGCTACCGCTGCTGCGGATCCACCGCTTGAACCACCTGTGCTGTGATCGGTGTTCCATGGATTGCGAGCAGGTCCGTACGCGTGCGGCTCTGTAGTCGGTTGCAGCCCGAACTCGGGGGTGTTTGTCTTTCCTACGATGACGAATCCCGCTGCTTGGAGTTTGGCGAACAGAAATGAATCTGTTGTACCTGTGTGACGTAACTCCTTCAGTAGCTTGTTACCGAGGTGCAGCGGCGCGCCGGCGAGTTCACCATCTAGATCCTTCACCACCAGCGGCACTCCAGCGAATGGACCCGAGAGGGGCTTCGACGCTCGCTTCCGCGCACTTTCGAACAGAGGGTGAATGACGGCGTTCAGTTCTGGATTGAGTTTTTCGATGTTGCGGATCGCCTCGTCAACTAACTCTGTCGGGCTCGCTTGACCATTGCGGACGAGGTCGGCTTGGGCGGTGGCATCCAGGGATGAGATATCGGTCATGACCAACCGTACGCCGCGATAGGTAGGCGGGTCGAGTGCGCCACGCGTATGGTCTCTGCATTCCTGGATCGGCGCGCTTCGAGGTCACCAGCCCCGTAGGTCCACATCCCAGACATCGGTGATTTCTTCACCCCGAGCGACATGTATACGTTCGTGGCAAGCGACGGTTGGATCGATATGCGCCGGCCATACGCGAACGTGATCGCCAACCCGCAAAGTTGAGTGCGGCCGGAACGTCACATGTTCATCTGACACCAACCAGACTTCTCCGGCGTCCATTGACGGGTTCCCGTGGTCCATTCCGAGAGCCTTGAGTCCACAGTCCGCAACAGCGTGACGAGATGACGTGCTGATCACCGTGGCTTCTAACCAAAGTGCTTGTTTGAACTCTGGAACGAGCGAAGCGAAGGCCGTGTCCATCAACGCGTACGAGCCAGCTTGTATCTCCGTCGCCCAGGTGTTTATGTCGTATGTGCCCGTCGCGCCTGCCGAGATCACATCGCCACCCACGTCTCTGTGGGCAGCGAGCAACAAAGACATCGCTTGCTCTGTCGCGCGCGTTCGTTCCGAACGGTCAGCGTATTGATACACGTGACCTTCGTAACCCGCAACGCCGCGAACGTCGAGCCCGCGCGCTCTCGCGAGATCTGCAAGCGCTCCAGCCTCTTCGGGAAGGCAGCCACATCTAGGTAGTCCTACGTTCACGTCGATCAACACTTCGCGGATGCCGTTTGCTGCAGCAGCGTCAACAGTTTCGTCAGAGTCAACGGCAACGGTTACGCGTGCTTCGCAGTCGGCCATCGCGCGAAGCCGCCCGACATCCACCGTTTCGTTAGCGAGAAGCAGGTCATCACCGAGACCCGCTAGGGCCATGCCAACGACTTCGCGCGGAGTCGCGCACGTGAACCCGGTGTGGCCGTGTTCGTACTGTCGCCGTGCAAGGGACGTCGTCTTGTGCGCCTTCACATGTGGTCGACATCGTGAACCCGGCAGGGATTTGGCCATTGTGGCCAGGTTGGATCCAAGGATGTCGGCATCAATGACCAATGCAGGTGTGGCTAGTTTACTCAGGTTCAAGTAGTTCTCCGGACTAGTCGACGGACCCCGAGCGAAAGACCGCGGCCCATCTGCGCGAGCATGGCACCCCGACAATAGGAGCGGTAGTGAGCGGCGAAACGCACGAGGCGGGTTGGTACCCAGACCCGTGGGGAACTGAGGGAGAGCGCTACTACGA
>SHUZ01000115.1 GCA_009694415.1 Acidimicrobiia bacterium | reverse complement strand
CGCGTTCACAACTTTCTCGCGAGCTGCTTCCTTCTCCAGCGGCGATACTGAATCCTCGAGGTCGAGGAACACCATGTCGGCACCGAGGTTCGGTGCTTTCCCCAACATCTTCTCGTTGGAACCTGGCGTGGCATGGCAGGAGCGTCGGGGCATGGACTTAGTTCGTTCAGACATGTGCATGAGGCTAAGCCGCGATCCGGCTTACGCCCAACTCGGGCGGCATGATTGGTAGATGCCCAACGACAGAATAGAACTAGTCGAAGCGTTGATTGCTGCCATCGAGCGTGGCGATGTTGACGTTGTACGCAGCCTGTATTCACCCTCGGTCATTGTGTGGGCGAACTTCGACGGACGTGAACGAGATCGCGACGCATCGTTAAGCCTGTTGGAATGGCTGATTTCGGTAACGAGCGAACGGCGCTACGAAATCGTGCGCCGCATCGAGATCGAAGGTGGGGTGCTGCAGCAACACATCCTGCACGGAACCACTACCGCCGGGGCCACCTTCTCAATGCCCGCGTGCCTTGTTATCAATATTGACAACGGAGTGTTCGTCCGCATCGATGAGTACCTGGATCCAGCGGCGATCACTGCGGCTGCAACCGATCCTGCGACTACATGACCGGAGAGCCGACCCTAACGTTGCATCCGATTGGGGACGGCGTTTATGCATGGATCGCACCCGGTGGAGAGTCGGGTGTGAGCAACGCGGGAGTCGTCGTCGACGATGACGGACTCACGGTTATCGACACCTTGATGGTTCGGTCGCAATGGGAACCGTTCGTAGATGCAATTGGTGAGTTGAACATGCCAGTGAAACGCGTTGTGTTGACGCACGCACATATTGATCATGTTGGCGGCACATCCCTCTTCCGTAACGCGATGATCGTTGGATCATCCTTCACGAGCGAATTGCTCGATCAACGGATGCCGCTCGATGCTTACAAGGCCTTCATGCCAGCATTCGCCGACAGTTTTGATGACCTCGCTGAAAACGCGATCCCGCGACCCGTGAGCCACTTGAGCGATGAAACGGCCCAACTAACGCCTCGAATCGAACTACTCGGCGCGCAGGGTCACACCGGCGGAGACCTCATGGCGCTCGTAGCCGATGCCGATGTCTTATTTGCCGGCGACCTCTGTTTCTTCGGCGTCACACCACTCGCGTTCGAAGGTAACCCAAAGGCGTGGGCGGATGTGCTTGATGGAATCGCAGAGTTGGCAGGGGTGATAGTCCCAGGGCATGGTGCGATCGGCGGCGAGCGAGAGGCGCGAGAGCTTCAGGCGTACCTGCGGCATTGCGTAGACGGGGCGATACCGGAAGGTCCGTGGGACAGTTGGCTCGAACGCGAGGAACGGGATCCGATCAACTTGGAGAAGGCTGAGATGCTCGCCCAAGGCGACGAAGGAATGCCGCCGTCAATGCTTAAAGCAATGGGCCTCAGCTAATGCCGCTTAGTAGCCGCCGCCGAGTTTTGAATGGTCCCACGTCACCATCGAGTCCACCTTTATTCGAATAACAACTCTCTTCGCGCTCATCGCCTTAATCTCGTCGCGCATCGTCTCACTCTCGATGACGCCCCAATGCTTCGCGTACACCAACTCGTTGACCAAAATCACCTCATCAGGAGAGTCATCTATCTCGGCTCGCCCTGCAATCGACACGCCCCTCAACTCTTCGTACTTCTCCCCCGTCGCGACTAGCGCCGTCATGCGCGGGTCACGACGCAAATTCATCACCTTCTGGCTGCGCCCAAACGTCAAGAAACACAGGTCGGAGCCGACGAACTCGTACCACAGGGTGACGAGGTGGGGAGTCCCGTCGTCATTGATCGAAGCAACCTGCAAATCGCGGCCGGCCCTAAGGAACGCCATCGCCTCGGACTCGGTCATCTTAATTTGGTCGCGTCTTGACATCACAGAGAGCATAGACCGCGGGCGGTACGCCGCGCACCGCTTGGTTCGCTAACGGGCGATCCCCCCGACAAGTCAGCAATCCGAGCGATCTTCCCAAGCACACAAACCAGGCGAAGCAACGGCCAGAACGAGCGAACTCGTTGGCCCGCGCTACCGTTCTTGGCCGTGGCAAGGAATCCCGATCCCGGCTTAGAACTGGCAACGATCGCTGGCGTCTCGCGAACCCTCGACGACTGGTCCACGATGTTCCACCTGTGCCTGGTCATCCTCCCCGACCGTCCCGAAGCGGACCAATGGATTCCCGTGGCCAAACGCATCTTCGACGTCCTCGGCGATAGCAACGCCCGCTGCGCTTACGTCGTAACCGGAGGCCCGCTAATCGCAGGCCGCATCCTGGCCGGAGAGGAAACCCGCGTCCTCACATTCGTTGATCCCGATTCATTGCTGCCCAAGTCCCTCGGTCTAACCCACTTGCCAGCCTTCGTGCACCTACGCCAAGACACGAGCGTCGGCGAAGTAGCGCAAGGATGGGACCCCGTCGCGTGGCAGCAGGTGGCTTCATCGGTCGGTGAAATGATGGCATGGTCGGTGCCAGATATCACCCCCCCAGGATCGTCGTCGCCGGCACCAACCGCCGGTTGGGAAATCTTATAACCGCTGGTCAGGGCATTTTTCTAAAGCATGAGTGGTATAGCGGCCGACACTCGTTTAGGTTCAATAGCGCCGCTTGAAGCATTACTTGAGTTTCTACGCGCGCATTGACCTGTGTTGTTGAACGAGTTCGTGTTCCGTAAGGACCGACGGCGGCACCTCCGAGCCAAAGGGAGTCCCCTAAGTTGAACTTCCGGGCCAAAGCCTCCGGTTTCATAGCGATCATCCTGGTCACAGCAGGTGTTCTACCGACTGTGCTCGCTCATGGTGCTCCGATTGACGACAAGCGTCGGCAGGCCGCCGCAATCCAGGCGCAAATCGACGCCAATGGAAACAAGATCGTCATGTACTCAGAGCGCTTGAACGGAGCCCGCCTTCGGCTCGACCGCGCGCAGGCCGGTATCGCCGAAGCCGAACAGCGCACTTCCGAGGCCTTGGCTGAGACGGACCGCATCCAGGGCCTGCTCAACGCGCGTGCGGCAGAGATTTACAAGGGCGCAGGTTCCGCGAGTCTCTTCGATGCGATCGACGTGGAGAATGTCGCAGACCTTGGCGCGCGGTCGCAGTACGCGGCAGCTGCAGCCGACCGCGACGACTCTCTCCTCAACAAGCTGCAGAAGGCGCGAGAGGATCTCGCGGTCCAACGATCACAACTTGAAACACAGCGTGCTGGTGCTGCAGCAGAACGCGACGCCGCTGCAGCGTCCCGTCGCACAATCGAACAAGCCAACGCCGATCAGAAGGCCCTGCTAAGCGGAGTAAGTGGAGAACTGGCGACTCTTATGTCCGAAGAACGCGTGCGCCGAGACACAGAGACGGCGAGCCGCGCATCGCGGATAGCAAGTCAACCCCGCCAAACGAACTTCCCTAATGTCCCCGCACCAAACGCGCGAGCTGCTGCGGCAGTCGCGTATGCGAAGGCACAGGTCGGCAAGAGTTACGTCTATGCCACCTCTGGACCCGACACCTTCGACTGTTCCGGGTTGACCGCTTCTGCATGGGCCCAAGCCGGAGTGTCATTGGCTCACTATTCCGGAGCGCAATGGCAACAGACGATACACATTGGTGCCGGCGATCTTCAGCCGGGTGACCTCATTTTCTACGGCTCCGGTGGATCTAACCACGTCGAGATCTACATCGGTGGAGGCATGGTGGTCAGCGCATCCAACCCCGAGACTGGCGTGAAGTTGGCTGGAGTTCGGTACGGTACGGCCTTCGGCTACGGCCGAGTACACAGCTGACACAAGAACCAGACCTCGCCGCGGAGCCAACAAGGCTGACGCGCTTTTCCCATGGTGCTGGTTGCGCGTGCAAACTCTCACCGGACGACCTGCGAACTCTGTTTGGCCTGGTGCGCGGCCTAGTCCCATCGTCCGACGACAACCTTCTCGTCGGCCATGAGAACTCTGACGACGCTGCCGTCTACCGACTACGCGACGACCTCGCGATCGTTTTTACTACGGACTTCTTCACCCCAATCGTCGATGACGCGTTTGACTGGGGACGTATCGCCGCGGCCAACGCCCTCTCCGATATTTACGCGATGGGTGGCACGCCACTCCTGGCGCTGAACTTGGTTGCGTGGCCGCGCGAGGGATTGCCACTCGAACTTCTCGCACGCGTCATCGATGGTGGTGCCCAAGTTGTCGCCGAAGCCGACGCGATCGTCGCGGGCGGCCATTCGATTGACGACAGCGAACCAAAGTTCGGCATGGCAGTCGTAGGTACGGTCGATCCCAAGCGAGTGTTCCGCAACGTGGGGGCTCTCCCGGGCGACCTACTGGTACTCACGAAGCCGATCGGGCTGGGCGTTATTTCAACCGCAATCAAACGGGATGCCGCACCAACGAAACTCATCGATGAAGCGATACGCATCATGACGACGCTCAATGCGGACGCCAGGGACGCCGCAGTTGGGGCGGGCGATCACGTTCATGCGGTAACAGACGTCACCGGGTTCTCATTGCTCGGCCACCTGAATGAAATGGTCGCAACGCCAGGAATAGGTGCAATGATCGAAGCTTCTTCTGTTCCGGTAATTGACGGCGTACGCGATCTGATCAAGAAGGGAATGGTCGCGGGTGGAACGCAGAGAAACCATGCCTTCGTTTCCGAATTCGCGGACTGGGGCGACCTGGCCGAAAATGAACAACTGCTGCTGACCGACGCGCAAACCTCTGGAGGGCTGCTCATCGCTGTCGCGCCAGAAGGCGTGGACGATCTCGTCGATTCGTTGAAAGCCCGCGGCACACCGGCCGCTGCGGTGATCGGCCGCGTGGTCGACAACCCCGCGAGTCGACTCATCATCACATGAGGCCATCGCGTGAGGCCGCCACCTCCTCGTAACGCGTTCCCGATTGCGCGCATCCGGCTCACCTACGGAATAACGAGCATTCCTAATTCAGCTTCGAGTTGTGGACGGGGCTTGGCGCCCAATGACTTTCGCTCCAAACGCCCGTTGCGAAATATCGCGATCAACGGGATGCTTTGCACCTCATATTGCGTGGCTAACGCTGGCTCTTCATCGATGTTCACCTTCACGACCTTGTAGGAGCCTTCGCGCATACGTGCGATCTGGTCGACGATCGGTCCAAGCTGCTTACACGGTTCACACCATGGCGCCCAGAAGTCGACGATCACCGGTATCTCGCTGCGCAAGACCTCTAGATCGAAACTGGTCGTCGTCACCGTAGTCACAGGACCTTCGGGTGGCGGCTCCGGAATCGCTGCTGTTGGTTGCTCCCCTGCGCGAATAGCGTCGAGCCACGCTCGTGCATCTTCAACACTCTCTAACGCGATGTTGTGACCCATTGGGTACTCCTTATAAATAAGAGGTACGTCATGCGCCTTGAGCACGCCAGCAAGTTGACGAGCAACGGTCACCGGGATCATCGGGTCTTCGGTGCCGTGCTGAAGAAGAACGGGGATCGCAGTGGATGCTTCCCAATCGAAGCCGAGGCGCTCCACGTCGGGCGCAAACGGACTCATCGCAAGAACACCTGCAGGGCGAGTTGCTACACCAGCGCGCATCGCGAGTGCAAGGGCTAGTCCCGCGCCCTGCGAGAAACCCGCGAAGACCACCTCATCGCGCGCGAATCCAAGTTCTGCGCACTGCTCGTCTACAAGCGTGTCCAAGTCATCCAGCACACCCGTGAAGGAAACGGGATCGATCCCATCGGCAGTGATAGGGAACCATGCGTACCCTGGCGTACCGGATGCTTCATGGGGCGCCCTTGGCATGACCGCTGCAAAGCGCCCATCTGGATCCAGGTGAGGGAGTAACGCACCCAGGTCGCGCTCGTCAGCGCCATAACCGTGTGCCAAGAGCATCAAACGCTCAGCGTTCGACCCTTTCACCATGTTGACTAAAAGTTCGCTCATTGCCTTGTCTCCTCTACATACCGAAGCACCAGACGCGACTATTAGACCATCCGACCGGCCGCGTGCGACGATCGCAGCATGCGACTAGGGATCAACTTCGGGTATCAGGACTGGGGCGCTGGCCTCGCGAACGCTGTGTCGATGGCGCAAGAGGCCGATCGTCTCGGTTTCCACTCCGTCTGGACCGCAGAGGCTTACGGCACCGACGCGATCACACCGCTTACGTGGATGATGGCGCACACCGAGAACATCAACTGTGGTTCCGCGATCATGCAGATGCCCGCGCGCACTCCGGCCATGACCGCAATGACGGCCGCAACCCTAGACACGATGAGCGGAAGTCGGTTCTTGCTCGGGCTTGGACTTTCTGGCCCGCAGGTCGTCGAAGGTTGGCATGGACAGCCGTACGGGAAACCCCTTGCAAGAACCCGCGAGTATGTCGAGATCGTTCGCAAGATCCTTGCGCGTGAAGCTCCGCTTGAACACCACGGTTCGCAATACAACATTCCTTACACGGGAGCCGACGCAACGGGACTCGGGAAGCCACTCAAGTTGATAGTGCACCCCCAGCGCGCCGACATCCCCATCTACCTCGCGTCGATAGGACCGAAGAACGTCGAACTCACTGCGGAGATCGCGAACGGTTGGTTGCCAATCTTTTTCTCGCCGTACCGGTTCAAAGAAAGTTACGGTTCGGCCATCGACGCAGGATTCGCTAAAGCAGGCGGAGATAAGTCGCTCGCCAACTTCGACGTAGCGCCAACCGTGAGCGTGATTCTTGGAGACGATGTAGATACCTTGCGCGGTTTCATCAAGCCGATGGTCGCGCTATACGTAGGAGGCATGGGCGCACGCGGCAAGAACTTCTACAACGACCTCGCTTGTCGCTACGGCTTTGAGGCCGCTGCCAAAGAGATCCAAGACCTCTACCTCGACGGAAAGAAGAAGGAAGCAACGGCAGCGGTTCCCGACGAACTAGTCGATGAAATTGCGCTCATCGGGCCAAAGGAACGCATCGCAGATCGCCTAGAAGCCTGGCGCGAGAGCGGCATTACGACGATGATCCTGGGCGCGCAGCAGCCAGAGGTGTTGCGCGTGATGGCTGAACTCGTCCTCTGAGTAAACAATCGTGACTTTTCGTGCGGTGATTTTCGATTTAGGAGGCGTCGTGTTCCCGTCGCCATTCGCCGCGTTCGACGCGTACGAGCGCGCCAACGAACTGCCCGACCGATTCATCCGTACGGTTGTTGCTGCCAGCGCAGACAACGGCGCCTGGGCGCGCCTAGAACGCAGTGACTCAAGTTTCGATGAGTTCTGCAAAGAACTCGAAGCGGAATGTGAAGCAGCGGGCGGCACCGTGAATGCGGCAGCTCTCATGTCCGAGATTGGTAAGGGCTTTTCACCGCATCCCGAGATGGTGAGCGCGATTCGCGCTATCAAGGAACAGCCAATGCTCGTAGCGGCTCTCACTAATAACTGGGTGAACGGACCAAGTAGAGAAACACCTGATCGCTTCGGTCCCATGATCAGCTTCGACGTCGTCGTCGAGTCGGCCGTGGAGGGGTTGCGTAAACCGGACCCACGTATCTATGAGCTGACCTGCGCGCGCCTTGGCGTTTTGCCAAGCGAGTGCGTGTTCCTCGATGACCTAGGAGTCAACCTCAAGCCCGCGCGCGCTATGGGCATGACAACGATCAAGGTTGTTGATGTGGGCCAGGCACTCGACGAACTCGCAACTCTGCTCGGCTTCGCGCTGGGTGAGGAATAGAGAAAAGGAGCAGCGGAATATAACGGTCCACACCGCTATAGATGGCCAGGTCTTCATTGTCACAATCGACCGACCTGAGG
>SHUZ01000114.1 GCA_009694415.1 Acidimicrobiia bacterium | reverse complement strand
ATGGAGAGCCTGGGGATTCCCACTAGCACGATTGCGAAGCTCATGAACCACCGCGAGGCTGGCCCTCGCGCCACTCACATTTATGCTCGTCATCCCTACGACAAGGAAAAGCGCCACGCCCTCGACACCTGGGGACGGCATCTCGATGCCCTCATCGGGACCGGATCCCTCGGGCGCGTGGTGCCGTTTCTGCGGTAGATGCGGTCGACCACGTGTCCACGAGATCGGATCAAGCGCACAAGGCGCGTCTGAAGCCAGGACAGTCTCAGCAAAGCACCTGCAACGCTTAGACCTCCAATGACGCCTATCCCCCCTCGGCCGACCCGAACTACGTGAACTGCGGCGGTACGCGGCTGTTCCGTCTCAATGAAGAGGGCGCTTTGGTCGATTCAGCGCTGCGCAGACAACACGCAATGTTCTCCGCTAGTAGCTTGGCCAAGTCGACCGGCACGGCATTGCCAATCTGTCGCATGCTCTCCGTCCATGATGAGTGAAACACGTAGTCGTCTGGGAACGTCTGCATTCGCGCAGCTTCTCGTACGGTGAAGTAGCGAACCTCACCATTTCCGTACGCGAGCATGTTCTCGCCGCCAGGGACACCATGAACGCCGGCCTTCAGGGTCTTGGCAGGTTCATCCAGCGGGCTTCCTGTATGTCCGGGGTAAGCCCTTGCCCCAGGATTGTGGACGTGGTTGAAGAAACGCTGACTACCCTGCGGAACCGGATGCGGCAGTCCCACGAGAGCGTCTCGAACGGTCTTCCAAGGCTTCCTTGCCACCAGGTCGGATCTCAGCGAACCTACCTTCGTTCGGAGTGGGACCGGTGGTGTTCTTCGGCTTGGCAGGCCGTGCCGGAGCCAGTAGTCACCGGTCACGTACTTCGAGTGGAGCAAGGACTCCGCCGAGTGGGATGGCGTCGGGAAGCTCCACTCAATCTGGAGGTCCGAGCGAAACGCCACCATAAATACACGCTCACGCCTTTGCGGCACACCAAAATCGGCCGCATTGAGGAGACTGGCGACTAACGTGTATTGGAGGCCCTGGTGTCGCCCCGCAGTGTGGTGCTGCTCGAGCCTGGAGAGATGACGCTCCCAAGTCTCGCCAGTGCGCTGGGCGATCTCCGGATAGCGAATCTGGTACTGAATGTACTGGAAATAGTTGTGGAAGACTTTTCGAGTCAACCCCTTGACGTTCTCGATAACGATGGCCTTGGGGCGCAATTCCCGAATGATCCGCACGGTCTCCGGGAAGAGGTTCCTCGCGTCTTCGAAACCTTTATGTTTTCCGCCCAGCGACCACGGTTGGCATGGAACGCCGCCAGCGATCAGATCGAGATCTGGCTTGATCGCTGAAAAATCGAAGTCCTTAACATCTACAGCCTCTACGCGAGGCCAATCCGAGGCTGGCCAGAACTCACGATCCTGATTGCCACGGATGGTATCGCATGCGTCGGCGTCTAACTCTAACACTGCCTCATGCCTAAAGCCCGCTAGAGCGGCCCCCAAAGCGAGCCCACCGGCACCGGCGAACAATTCAATCGAGCGCAACTGTCACTCCGATAGCAAGAAGTTCTTCAATCGTGCCGCCACCACATCCGGGTACTTGAGTTCGCACTCCCATACGACTGCGAAGCGCCACCCGAGTGAGAGCAACTCTCGTTGAGTACGTCGGTCTCGACGGCGATTCTCGGCGAGCTTGGGACCCCAGAAGTCCAGCCGAGACTTGGGCGGTCTGAAGCAGCCCCGGTGGCAGTGCCAACAACAGCCGTGAACGAAGATCACTTTGCGCTGGCTCCGAAAAACCAAGTCTGGGCGGCTGGGCAAATCGCGTCCGTGGAGGCGATACCGGAATCCCATTCCCCAGACGAGGCGTCGCACGGATATTTCGGGGTTCGTGTCTCTTCCTCTGATTAGCGCCATCCGCTGAGAGCGAGCTGCCGGATCTAAGGTATCCATCGGAACGTGCCGAACACAACGAGAAGTACGTCGTCATTTCAGTCGCACAAGATCGAAATCCACCCCGCACCTGACGGCGAGGCGCTTGAACTCCTGCCGTCGATCTCCACGAAGTTCGTGACCTAGACTTTCGATCAAAACGATGCGGGCCTTTCCCACCCGGAATTCAGCTGCGCGAATCGCTGCCCACAACAGGTGCTTGTAGTCGCCGGGGCGCCCCCAGCAAACGAACTGTCTTGCGGCTCCCGACTCCGCAGTGCAGTGCAGCGGCTTCACCCCGATTGAGCCAGGCGAAGGAACCCAATCGCTCCCTAACGAAGCACGGAGAACTTCTTCAGGGGTGTGCCCGGAATTGGGCACGAAACTCGCGAATCGACCCACTCCGGCGCAGGCACGCGAGAACTCTTTCATGGGGCCGTCCTTGATCCAGACCCTCGCAGCACTCGCCGGCACGAACTGCGTCAGGACGCCGCCCACTGCGGGGTTTTCGACCCAGCGGACGTACTGAACGCGTCTCGCAGCCATCGACAGATGTAGCCAGTCGAGGCGTTGTGCATCCTCATAGAGCCGTCGGACGACTTCGATCTCCAGAGCGTTGGGCAGGAGTGGCATCGCTAGTGGATACTGCCAGGAATGTCCGGAAAATTCAGCACGGCCTCGTCCGCCGCTGTTTCCAGGTCGGCAGCGTCCTTCAGCCAAGCCTCCATGAAGCGGCCGACTTCGGCATTGCTAAAACTCACCTGCGCCGGCGCGGGCAAATGAAGGGTCTCGATTTCGCCGCGGCGAAGATCTAGCGCTCGCTTGAGTTCGAGTGTGGCGGCTACGCGTCTGATGTCGGTTGCAAAGTCGGCAACAACCACTCGTTCCTTGCCCTCCCTGAGGCGGAGGCCACGTCCGAGCTGTTGAACGAATATCCGTCGACTGTGTGTCACGCGCAAGAACAGAATGATGTTTACGTCCGGGACGTCGAGTCCCTCATTAAAGACGTCACGCGCTGTGATGAGTGGGACACGACCCAAACGAAAATCCGTCATCAAGACTTCCCGCTCGCGCCTGGTCATGCGGCTGTGAATGCAGGCCGCTCTCCGCCAAAGAGGTGAGGCCCCCCGCAATAGTTCACTCATTCGCTCCGCGTGTTCAATCGTCTGACAAAACACGATTGCTCGAGGGTCGGCCACCTCTCGCCAGATCTGCGTCAAGTGCTCTGCGACAGCCTCATCCCTTTCTGGGATGAAGAGCGCCTGATTCAATTCCTTAATGGAATAGTGCTTCTCGCTCGCTCGTCTTACGACGTGCCAGTCGATATTATCGAGGAAGAGTCGATAGTCGACCTGTGCGAGGAAGCCACCTGCCATGCCCTCCGCTATTCCCATCTGAAAACTCGCCGGACCAAATCGCACCGAAATGTCATAGGCATCCCCCCTCCAAGGCGTTGCCGTCACGCCGAACTGGCGAGCGCCCTTGAGGAGGTCCAACAACTTCTGGTAGGTCCCGAGTTCTCCGACGTGATGAGTCTCGTCGACCATGACGAGGCCAGGCCTATAGCCTGCGACCACCGCATCGTAGGCTGATTCGACTGTGGCGCAGGTCAAACCACTCAGGCTCGGAGGGCGGTCGTCGCCGGTGAGAACCTGAGTGGGCAGTTCCTTCGGCAAGTGCCTCCACAGCGACCGTTCTAGTTGCTGGACCAGTTCCTTTAGATGAGCAACAACCAAAATGTCATCTTCAGGGAAGCGTTTGACATGGTCCGCAATGACCTCACCTCCCACTACGGTCTTGCCGAGTCCTGTCGCCAAGATAAGCAGGGCACGCCGGTTCGCTTCCAGGTCCTCGCACAGCCGATGGAGCGCCTTCGACTGATAAAGACGAAGGCGTATAGCCGAAGGGAACCGAGACGGAACGTCCCTAAACAAGTCAATCAGGGCACTGCCCGTCCACACTTCAACGAGCACTCCGATTGCCTCGAGTGAACGCTGTCGGGCAACAGCGTCGGACCCGATGACAGCGTTGGTTACTAGTACCGCCCTGTTGGCTCCGTATATAGACTTGGCGCGCTCAACCTCATCGATGCCTTTGCGATCCACGGACTGACGAGTTGTCCACTTGCACTGAAAGACGAACAGCTCGCTGTTTAGAACCCCCAGGACGTCCGCCCCGCGGTCGCCAGCCCCGTCGATGATTCGAACATCCTGAAAGCCAATGTGGCCAAGCAGGCGCTCTAGGCTGAAGCAGAACCGCTCCGCGCCAGCCGAGAGCAAGTTGCGGGGACCTACGAAGCAGCGCTCCTCGTTCATTCCGTCTCCGGACCGGTCTCCTGCCGCAAGAGACCAAGGCTGGCTCGCGCTCGAAGCAACTCCTTGGGGGGCATGGTATCGACGGCAGCAAGCCTCGCTGCATCGTAGAGATAGCCGACGAGTCTGCCAAGCGATAGACGTTTGGCCCCAGGGCTTACCACCGACGAGTACGGCGCAGCGAAGACTCGCCCATCGAGAAACGCTTCCGGCCATTCCTCGACGACTCGCGGTAAGGACATCGCGGGTGCGTAGAGGATGAACTGGCCGCTGAGTTGGGCTTCGCTCAAGCTCGTCGAAGCGCCCTCGCTGATCAAGTTCGTCTCGGTCGCCGTTCGCTCGTCAGAATGGAGTACCTGCCAAGCGCGATCCGTGTCGGCAACGATTGTGCCGGACATTCGTTCCCGAATCACGCGTAGTAGCGTGCGGGCCTCACTCGACGCGGCCGGGAGATCAATCTTCTGGTCGGAGGCGTGACGATCCTTCAGTGTTGCAAAAATCTGCGAGAGCGCCAATTCGCTGCGAGCGCGAACCTTCAGGTGCTCGGCAAGCTCGATGAACACGTGATCTGAGGCGCTGTCGCCGAAGTCTGCGAACACGGGATGCGTCTCATCGATGAAGGCGCTGAAACGCGATCCGCCATCTGCGGTCAAATATACCGGCACACGGTTGCCATGGCGGTCCGCCACTGGTGTGCCAGACACCCGAAACGTGGTGAGCCGTAGCGCGGCTCCCAGCTCGAGGAGGCCGAATTCCCCAGTGAGACTCGGAACCTCGATGCCATGCGCGCGAAACCTCGCAATTCTTTCCTGCTCAGTTTCTGGCAACTGTGGCGTCGGAGTCGGATTCGGTTGTGGGGCAGGCGAAGGGCCAGCGGGCGCCACAGCGACTCCGAGCCTCTCCAAGGCATTTACTGCAGTCGCTCCCGCAGGGGCGGGCTGCGGGCTCAGGCGCTGCTGCTCATGGAAGACGACAGCCTCCCACCACTTCGTGTCCTCCTGATATTCAGGATCGCCTTCGTAGAACTTGTCGGCCCACTTCTTGGCCTGGTCGTGGATTGCAGTTGCCCCGTCGCCTGGAACGAGACTGCGATATCCAGGATCGGCCCGCCGATACCCCTTGAACAGTAGCCCTAGCGGACTGGTGTTGTGCGGAAGCTGTAATTGTTCGGCGCGTTTGGGCAATAGAGGTTGACGCCCTCGGAGATACTCCACCGCAGCGATCCAATTGCGATCACTCCACTCAAATCCGTTCTTCTGATAATTGACGGGGACGTGATCGAGGTGGATTTCGCCGATTATTCTCCCCTGATTCAACTCAACCGGATATTCCAATTCGCTGACCGCAAGGGGATCGTTGGGATCGGTCCACGAAAACAGTCGTTTGTCATTGCGCAGGATCTTCCTGCCGTTACGGAAGAAGTCGATGCCGTAGTCATTCTTGCTCAAATAGCGCTGGATGCCCAACCAGCCGGAGATGCGCCGCTCACGCTCGACAAGGTTGGTTGAGCCGCATTCCACGCACTCCCCTCGACCAATCTCCTGCCAGTTCCGGCAACGGGTGCAATTCGCCATGGAGGGATAAGACTGGTCAATCTGGACGACTGCAGGGATCTGCTCCGCCTGAGACCCGACCCCGTATGTAATCGACCGATTAGCTCCCCACGCGCATCGCCGCCTTGGTACTACCTGAACCCCGTTGACGATGAGTGAGAAACGCTCATTGGCGATAAGGTGCGTGTACACATCGCCCAACGTCAAACGAATGTTCTGAGCGTTTCTGGACAGCCACACCGCTCGGTCCCGATCAAGGGCCTTTATAGCCACTCGCGTACCATGAACGCGCGGATCCTCCTTGGCCGCCCTAACAACAGGCGCCTGGAAGTCATTGCCAATCGCGTCGACGTCGATATGAACGCCCACCCATTCGCTGTCGCCGCTACGTGTGGTCAGCACGGTCGTCTGTTGGCCGAGGCGGGCGGTAGCCACGTTGAATCCCATCCCGAAAAGACCTAGCTTCGAGAACGGGTCGTTGCTGGACCATCCAGCGCGGACTGCATTGTTCAAGGTCTCCAGGTCCATTCCTCGGCCAGAGTCGGTCACCACGACCTCGGAATCCGAAGGGATGACGCCTTGAGGAAGGGAGATGGATACCTTGAATCCATCTGGCCAATGCAAACCAGCTCGCTTGATCTCAAGAAAATCGTCGAAGGCGTTGTCGATCAACTCCGCCAGGCATTGCCAGTTGTCGTAGTCGATCTTGCCGAGAATCTTGAGGATCTGCGCGGACGGTCTGATATCAATTGACTCATTGGGCATGCTGTGCAAATCCTCGAGGGCGATGTTGGCGTTCACTTCTCGATGACGATCCGATACGTATCGGTGCTGAGCGTAATCTCAATTGCAGCGGTGTCTCCGAGACTGGCTTCGAGTTCCGTGACTTGTTGACGTATCGAGCTGACACTGCTGTTGCCGAAGCCCCGTCGGACGATCAAATCGGGTTGCCCCGGTGAGACGAAGGTCCTTGCCTCGCCAGGTCGTTCAAGACCTACTGCCCACCCCACGTATCGGCTTGTGGCAATTCCGCTCCCGTGCAGCATCTCGCGATCCACGCGACGTCGCAGAATCACGATGCCATTCGCGACGACGACGTAGTCAGGGCGGCGGGGAATTCGCAGTGGCATGGGAGTCGCGCCGCGTTCGGTCAGATCGATGCGACCATCGGCGGTAAGGCCGACCAAG
Organism: Acidimicrobiia bacterium; assembly: GCA_009694415.1. Taxonomy (GTDB): domain Bacteria; phylum Actinomycetota; class Acidimicrobiia; order IMCC26256; family JAENVU01; genus SHUZ01. The sequence goes on along the minus strand of SHUZ01000114.1, from coordinate 853 downwards.
TCCGACTCGAGCGTGTTCATAACCGACCACGCGGAAACTGGATAGATCTCCACGACCCTGCCGATAAGGGCTGTCCGCTTCAGGGGGCCATCGCTTCTCAAAACGGAGATCACCGCATCCAACGTAGTCTCGAGACCAGCTCTCGCCTGTTCGTCAGTCAACCATTCCGATAGGGCCCATTCGCCGGAGGGTCTTAGCTGCCGGAACCGGTCGTCTCGAACGAGATTTCCAACCACTGCCCTCGCGTTAATTCCAAGCGGCCCTGCTAACGCAGTGCTCGCCATCGGCTTGCCGGCTTGACGGAGGATATGCGTAGCCGCATCGCGGTGGACTGCGTTGGACCGCACCCAAGCCGAAGCGCCAGCGTGGTAGCGAATCGCACCACGCTCCTGTGCCCTTAGAGGTTCCAGCAGGCCACTCGAGATTCCAGCATGGCGCAGATACAGCTCGAAGTCCTCTGATGAGAACGGACACGCCTTTGCGATGCTGCGCAGCGTCCCGCCCAACGCCTCCGGTGAATTTGTCCACAGCCCGCGTGCAACGCCGCGCGTTGCGCCAAGCCCCGGGGTGTGGGCCCCGGGAAACAGTATCCGCAAGGCCAGCGCCGCAAGGCGGTATTGCGGCGCAGCGGGGAGCGTTGCGACTACGATGTTCGAGAATAGCTCTGTCTCGCTAACTGCGGCCGATGATAGTTGGCTAAGCCACGGCGCAGCAATCGAACCCGCCCAATGTGCAAGTTGAGGTCGAAGAGCGCGGGCTGTCTTGTATTCAATTTGCCGAATCCTTTCCCGCGTTACTCCAAGTTCTTGCCCAATTTCATCGAGCGTCTTGTCAAGGCGCCGATCCAGGATAA
>SHUZ01000113.1 GCA_009694415.1 Acidimicrobiia bacterium | reverse complement strand
GTCGGCGTAAGCGCCTGCACAGTTTGAGGACCGAGATCCTCGGCTGAACGACGACGACGCTTCTTACGTCTTGGCCGTTGCCCGGGTCCTCCCGGTCCGCGCCCGCGGTTGAAACCGCCAGGACCACCTCCACCTGGAGGTCCACCTGGACCACCTGGTCCACCAGCGCCCGGTCCACTCGGTGCCCCACGCCCTCCCGAAGGTGCTGCTCGCGTACCGCCTGGTCCCGCACCCGGACTTCCTGGTGCACCCCTATATCCGCCTGGCGCACCGCCGGCACGCGGCGGTCCCCCGCCGGTTCGCTGTGCTCCGCCGGGCGGTGGTACCACGCGCTGACCCGGGGGCGGCGGGATCCTTCGCGCGCCCGTGGGCGGCGGGATCGGCTTACTCCCCGTGGAACGCGCGCGCTCCGAAATATCAGAATTGGCTTGGGGCGCCGCTGACACAGGTGCGACGGGCTCTGGTGTTGGAACTGCAACAGGTGTTGGCGGTGCAATAGGAGCAGGCGCCGCAACGGGCGGAATGCCACCCGTCGAACGCACTACGCGGTGGGGCGGGCGCCTTACTTCCGTCGAGGGGTCCGACGAATCGCGTTTCGATTGTGGCTCAGGTCGCGTGCGAACTTCTTTTTTGGGAGGTTCGGGTTCTGGGGCGGGCGGTGCTTCAATGCCCTTCGACTTCGCGAGGCGACGAACGCGGTCTGCCGATGGGTCGTCGATGCTCGACGAGTGGCTCTTTAGCCCAACCTTTAGTTCCTCAGCGAGCTCGAGAACCACGTGGTTCTCGACACCAAGTTCCTTGGCAAGTTCGTAAACCCTGATCTTCTTGGGCAAGTCGTTTCCTATTTCTCTTTGCTTCTAAGCCTGTGGTTCATCTGACGCAGTATCACCTTCGGAGACGGCTTCCGCCGGAACCGATTCAGGCGCGTCGGATTCAGCGGCAGTTTCAGCCGCGTCGGATTCTTCTGTCGTCTCAGCGCCTGTGTCGTCGCCCGTGACTTCTGGTGCTTCGGGTGCAGCGGCTTCGGGTGCAGCGACCGCTCCATCCGGCGCGGCATAGCCGGCCTCGGCTGCAGATATCGCGTCGCCACCCTCTGCCGGCTGCCAAACGAGTTCGCCGCCTTCGCCCTCTACCCACTCCCCATCGGCGTACTCAACGGCTCCGCCCGATTCCTCTTCTGCAAGTTGGGTTTCGCTCTTGATATCGACTCGCCATCCAGATAGGCGCGCCGCAAGGCGAGCGTTCTGTCCTTCTTTCCCAATTGCAAGTGAAAGTTGGAAGTCGGGAACGATCACCTCTGCCGTGCCGGTATCTGGGTGAATTCGCACTTCCTTAACCCTCGCAGGAGCCAGCGCCTTCATGACAAAGTCGGAGGGCTCCTCCGTAAACGGAACGATGTCGACTTTCTCGCCGCGGAGTTCATTGACAACCATGCGCACCCTGCTGCCCCGCGCTCCCACGCAGGCACCGACAGGGTCGACGTTGGGATCATTCGACGCCACAGCAATCTTCGTGCGGTGGCCAGGCTCACGAGCAACTGCCTTTAACTCGATCACGTTGTCGACCAACTCAGGAACTTCAAGTTCAAATAGGCGTTTGACCAACCCGGGGTGCGTCCTACTCACAACAATTTGAGGTCCCTTAGCGGTCTTACGCACCTCGACGATGTACGCCTTGAGCCTGCTCCCGTGGTCGTACCGTTCGTTCTGCACCTGTTCTGCCTGCGGAAGGAGCGCCTCGACTTTGCCTAGATCGAGCAGCGTGTACCGCTGGTCGGTCTGTTGGATAATTCCGGTAACGATGTCGCCCTCGCGGCCTGCGTATTCGTCGTACTTCATGTCGCGTTCAGCAGCGCGCATCGCCTGAAGCAGCACCTGCTTGGCCGTCGCTGCCGCAATGCGCCCAAAGTTGTCCGGCGTGTCGTTCCACTCCTTGGTGACATTGCCGTCTTCGTCGAGTTCCTGAGCGATGACGTTTATATCGCCTGTCTCGATATCAATCTCGACCAGCGCCTCTTCTGCGGCCCCCGGCGAACGCTTGTAAGCAGTTACAAGCGCGTTGGCGAGAGCTTCGAGCATGATCTCTACCGAGATCCCCTTCTCGCGCTCGATCGTGTACAGCGCTTCCATCATCTCGTTATTCATGACCGCTCCCCGCCGCTAACAGCGGCAGTTTCCTTCTTGGACCCCGGCTTAGATCCCTTGCCGGGTTTGGGGGTGGCTTGCCACTCGAAAACCGTTCGAGCGGACACAACTTCATTGATTAAAAAAACGCGCTCTACGCCGTCGAGCACAAGAGAGATCTTGTCGGCATCAGCGGACACCATTTCGCCGCGTAGGCGCTCTACGCGCCCTGCTTCATTGCGAACTTTGATCGACACCGTGCTTCCTAGTGCCGCTACAAAGTGAGAGGGAATGCGCAGTGAACGCTCTAAACCGGGGCTCGAAACTTCTAACGTATAGGCACCGAGCTCTGGCTGCATGCCGTCGAGCACGCCGGAGACGCGTTGGGTCATCTTCTCGATGGTGTCCAGATCTACGCCGCCGGGGCAGTCGACGAGGACCTGAAGCGTTGAGCCGGTGCCGACGCCGACGAACAAAACGTCGTACAACGAGCAGCCGAGGGCCACGACAACCGGCTCGAGTTCATCTCTGATCGCATCGGTTCGGTCGGTCATAGCACCTCCTCTGTTCGTTAGTGTCTCAGCGCCGCCGATCCGACTTCAGCCAATAAAGAGCGTGGGCACTGGGCCCACGCTGGCCTGGGCTCAAAGGCCCCACTCGGATGGAACGGACAAGTTCGGTTGCGAGGCTACCAGACAACCTCTCCATTTTCTGAAGCCGAAACCCGCAGTTTCTCCACCAGGATTGGTACTAAATCATCGCTGATCGGCAGATCGCTTCGGTCACCGCCCACCCGTACCTTGACCTCCACTACGCCGCGCGCCAGGCCCTTTGCACCAATCGTTAGTTGCACAGGCATCCCAAGGAGATCCGCGTCCGCGAACTTCACGCCAGGGCTGGCATCTCGGTCATCGTAGAGAACCTCGACCCCAGCGCGTTTAAGCCCTTCATACAATTCGTCCGCGATCCTTTTCACTTCGTCTGCCCCATCGGCTTTGCCCGGCAGAACTACGAGGTGCGCGTCGAACGGAGCCACCGAGGCGGGCCACGATATGCCTCTGTCATCATGGTGCTCTTCAACAACGGCTGCCACAACTCGGCTGATCCCGATGCCATAGCAACCCATGACCATCGGGTGCTGGTCACCGTTCTCGTCGGTATAGAACGCACCGAGAGCAGTTGAATACTTGGTGCCCAACTGAAACACCTGTCCAACCTCGATCCCGCGATCGACCGATAGCGTGCCGTCACATTCGGGACATGGATCGCCCGACACGATCGTGACGAGATCAGCCCAGGTCACGACATTGAAATCGCGACCGAGTACAACTCCGCGCGAATGGTGGTCGATTTCGTTAGCGCCGGTAATCCAAGCGCGAGGCGCAGCCACGGAAGGGTCGGCAACAACGACAGTCGCACCTGAGTAATGCGGACCGATGTAGCCCTTAGCCAGGTCGGGGCGAGCTGCAAAATCGTCATCCGTGAAAAGACGGATCAGCCGCGGCGCCAACGCTTGAGCGAGAGCGACCTCGTTCACTTCTCGATCACCAGGCACCAACGCCAGACCCAAATCCCCATCTACGTCGAAAGCGATGCACTTGAGAAGGTCCGACTGGGCTACATCGAGAAAATCTGCGACGCCCGCAATGCCAGACAATCCCGGCGTGTGTACTTTCTCGATCGCAGGTACGTCGATCGCCGCGCTGTCATGCGCTGCCGAAACGCCGCTCTTGCGTCTTGCAACCTCGACATTTGCTGCGTATTCACAACTCTGACACCACACGAAGTCGTCTTCGCCCACCGCTGCTACGGCCATGAACTCATGATTTATGTCGCCGCCGATCTCGCCCGCTTCGCCCTCGACCGCGCGGAAGGTGAGTCCGCATCGCGTAAACACACGCGCATACGCGTCGTACATCGCGGCGTAATTGACGCGCAGACCTTCGACATCCAAGTCGAACGAGTACGCATCCTTCATTAGAAATTCGCGCCCGCGAAGCAACCCGAATCGCGGACGCAACTCGTCGCGGTACTTCCAGTTCACTTGGTAAAGGTTCACCGGCAAGTCCCGATAGCTCGAGTACTCGGCAGCGACCATCGTTGTGATCACTTCTTCGGCGGTAGGCGATAAACAAAACGCCGCTTCCTTGCGATCTTGCAAACGGAACAGAAACGGTCCGTACGCCTTATCACGGCCTGAACGTTCCCAGAGTTCAAGCGGCTGGACGATCGGCAAAATCACCTCTTGGGCTCCAGCTCCATCCATCTCAGATCGAACGATCTGTTCGACGCGCCGCAACACCCGGTTGCCCAGCGGTAACCACGAGTAGATGCCAGACGCGACTTTGCGAATAAACCCGGCCCTCACAAGGAGCTTGTGGCTCTCTACTTCCGCATCGGCAGGGTCATCGCGCAGGGTGCGTAGGAATACTGTCGACATTCGCATACCAGCGGAGGCTACGCGACGGCCTTGGAGACAGCGGTTCTAATGACCCGGAAGGGGCAACCTGACGGCGGCACAATCACCTTGTCGCCAAGGATTAAACCCCAGATGACTCTGTCGTTGTAATTCCTGACCTTAGACCTAGCATTTAGCGGTCGCCGCCACTAGAGTGGTTCACATGGTCCGAGCCCACGGAGCACCGAGCATCAGCCAAGGACGCACCCCTCATGAGGTGCGCGACGAGCTGTGTTCGCCTGCGGGCTTTGGCGTCGATCCCCTCTAGCGACGCCAGCCCGCAACAGTCCCCGCCCTGGGGACCGTAGCGGCGAAGCAGCCGGTCCGGTTCTCGGAGTTAGTACCCGAAACTGGAAGGCATTTTTATGGCCATCAACCTCGAAGAACTCAGAGCCCGGCCCCTGCCGCGCGAGGTCGCAGAAGAGATCGAACGTTTCGAGACCGCTATCGAGGAATACCTGGCAGGCGATCTTCCCGAAGATGTATTCAGGGTCACGCGTCTCAACCAGGGAATCTACGGACAACGCCAGGGCGGCACCAACCAAATGGTACGGGTCAAGATCCCTTACGGCCGCGTCACTCCAGAACAACTCGAGACTCTTGCGTCAATTTCCGAGTTGTATTCACGCGGCTGGGGCCACCTCACCACTCGCCAGAATGTTCAGTTCCACTTTGTAGAACTGCGTGATACTCCCGAGCTACTTCGTTTGCTCGCAGCGGTCGGGCTCACAAGTCGCGAGGCATGCGGAGACACCGTTCGAAATGTCGCTGGTTGCCATCTCGCAGGCGCGTGCCCATACGAAGTACTTGACATCACATCGTGGGCTCAAGCGACCACTGACCTGTTCCTTCGCAATCCAATCGCACAACGCATGCCGCGTAAGTTCAAGATCAACTTCTCTGGTTGCGCGACCGACTGCGGCCAAGCGATGTTCAACGACGTTGGAGTAATCGCCGTCAACCGTCCCCTTCCTGATGGCTCGACCGAGGCTGGCTTCAAGATCGTGATGGCTGGCGGATTGGGCGCAACACCACACCCTGCCCAGGCGCTAGAAGATTTCACAGCGCGAGAAGACCTACTCCCCTCCATCGAAGCGATACTCCGTACGTTCGACCACTACGGCAACCGTGATAACAAGTTGCGCGCGCGCATGAAGTGGCTCGTCGACACGATGGGCATCGAAGAACTGCGCGAACGGATCTTCAAAGAACGCAAGTTCCTTCGTGCATCGGCGACATACCCAGGTGGCGTACCTAGGGCCGTTCTCGACAACGGCGATAGTCCTGCCGGAGTCGGAACGAGCGTTGCCGCAGATGGCGGAGTGCCGGTAGAGATCACAGGGCTCGATGACTTCCGCCGATGGGATCTAACGAACGTTGTGCGCGGTCGCGCGAATGGAACCGTTAGCGCGTATGCACACGCACGTCTTGGCGACATCACAGCGGACCAGTTCCGCAAACTCGCCGACATCCAACGCGACTTCGGCGCGGATATACGCATCACTAACCGTCAAAACTTTGTGCTTCGCGGTCTCACCGAGGAACAGCTTGCAGAGTTGCACCCCGCACTTGAAGTTGCCGATATGCACAGAGCCGGAGCAGAACTCGCGCGCGACGTTGTGGCTTGCCCTGGCGCCGATACTTGCAACCTTGCTGTGACCCAAAGCCGCGGCCTCGCTTCGGACATCGACCGCGCTCTGGAAGAAGCTGGTCTCGCCGAGGTGGGTGGGGTCCGGATAAACATTTCGGGTTGCACGAACTCGTGCGGCCAGCACCACATCGCCGACATTGGATTCATGGGCTTCGAACGCCGTGCACATGGCCGTTCGGCTCCCGGCTACCAGATGCTTCTGGGCGGATCGATAGGCGAAATGGAAGTTACGTTCGGACAGAAGGCGACAAAGGTGCCTGCCCGAACTGCATCCGAAGCCGTTGTGCGAATCGTCGGTCGTTTCGCGAATGAGCGTCAAGCTGGCGACACGTTCTCTGACTGGCTGGCCCGCGCAGGCGGCGCAGCAGCGGTCGGCACGACACTTGCGGAACTCGATGAGTTTCCAACGCCTGAATTGGGACCCGATTTCTACGTCGACTTCGACGAGACCGGCCCTTACGTGAGCCAAGTTGGCGAAAGCGAGTGCGCGACGTGATTCCAACCGACGTCGCGCCGGAGACCGGCGAGGAACTTGCCGCGCGGGACATCCCCGACCTTGCGGAGATAGCCGCCGTATCGCGAACCTTCGAGTCGCGACCTGCATCGGCATTGGTCGCGTGGGCCTATGACAGATTTGGCGAAGACCTCGTCATCGCCGCATCGTTTCAGGATTGCGTGCTGATCGACATCGTGTACAAGACGGTCCCCAATGTCGAGGTTGTGTTTCTCGACACGCAATATCACTTCGCAGAGACACTCTGGTACGTCGAACAGGTACGCGAACGGTATGGCTTGAACCTCAATGTCACCACTCCTGAAACTCAGCCCGATGACCTTTGGCATAACGATCCCGATGCTTGTTGTCGCGTGCGCAAAGTAGAACCGCTTGCTCGTGCATTAGAAGGTAAGGCCGCTTGGATGACAGGTCTGCGGCGCGACGACAGTGCAGGACGAGCCGGTGCACCTCTCATCTCATATGACCTGACTAGAGGTCTGGTGAAGGTCAACCCGCTTGCGGCCTGGACTGAATCCGATGTGACTGGGTATGTGCACGACCATGATCTGCCGTTACACCCGCTGACCGGGCGCGGCTACCCGTCCATCGGCTGCTGGCCATGCACGCGTCCAGTGGAAGAAGGCGAGCAATCGCGTTCGGGACGTTGGGCAGACAGCGACAAGACCGAGTGCGGCCTCCACTAGTCAATCGCGGTGGCATCATGTCGCGATGAGCACGGTTAGCGATGCCTCTCCCGGTTCCGCGAACGGAAGTTCATTGAGCGCCCGCGTCCGAATCGCATTGGCGGCTGGACGTGCTGCGGGGTGGGCTTCTCGAGTTGCCGGCCGCGGCGCCGGAACCCAAATAAGTGGTCGCGTGATGCTCGCACTTGCGCCCAAAGTTTTAGAAGTCGTTGGAGCCGGTCGTCGCAACGTGCTCGTGTCTGCAACGAACGGTAAGACAACTACGACACGTCTCATGGCCGAAGCGTTGCGCAGCATTGGCGCTGAGGTAGCCAGCAATCGCACGGGAGCCAATATGCCCGCGGGTATCGCTGCAGCACTAGGGCGCTCGCCTGAAACGCGTCTCGCGATTCTCGAAGTAGACGAGCATTGGGTTCCTCATG
>SHUZ01000112.1 GCA_009694415.1 Acidimicrobiia bacterium | reverse complement strand
AAAGCCGTGGTCGCACGCGACCGGGGATGTGTATTCCCAGGGTGCGACCGCCTTCCAAGTAGATGTCAGGCACACCATGTCATCCACTGGTCCCATGGCGGAGTCACGTCACTCGACAATCTGGTCTTGGTCTGTAGTCACCACCATCACCAATTACATGAAGGAGGCTGGAACGCATCAATCACTGACGGCACACTTCATATCTACCGGCCAGATGGGAGTGAGTTCACGCACCGAGATCGGGCGGCGTGAGCGTGCGGCTAACCCAAAGCGCGGGTACGACAGTCGCCAACGAAATCACAGCTACAACCATCATTGTTGGCCCAAGCGCAGCAACAAATATTTCCACGGAGCTGCCGGTCGCCCGAAATTCTAGGCGCGTGAACAGCGCGACTGCGCCCGCTAGACCGACCAAGCTTCCTAGTTGGCGTATCCCATTGATCATCCCCGAAGCCGAGCCAGATTCGTCTGCGGGTAGGGCGCTCATCCCCGCGACGTTCGACACCGTGAACGCGAGAGCTTGGCCAATTCCGGAAAGCACAAGGGCGATCACGACCACGATCATCGCGCTTGCCACGCCCAACTTCGATAGCACTAAGAAGGAAACCGCGATAAAGACCATCCCGCATGCCATCAACTTGCCGAGCGAGACGCGCTTGATGAGTGCGCCAGCAATGGGAGACGCGATTATCAGCGGAATCGTGAGCGCCAGGAACATGAGACCCGCGGGACCCGGTCGAAGACCGAGCACCTGTTGTAAATACAACGAAACAAAGAAAGTGGCTGTTGCAAAGCCAACGTTCGCCACTAACGCGACCGCAGCCGTACCGCGATACGCGCGATTGCGAAAGATACCGCGCTCGATGAGTGGATCTGGCGACCGACGTTCAACCTTTACAAACGCAACTAAGAGAACCAGACCTACAACGAAGCAGGCGACCACTGCCGGGGAAAGCCACCCCATTCGTGCGCCTTTGAAGATCAGGATCAAGACGAACGCGACACCGAAGGTCAACAGTGCCGCTGACGGCAACGCGAGGCCGCGTTTCGCAGATCTTTGGATTGGAGAATCGCGCACGAAGATGGCGACTGCGATCAGGGCGATCAACGCAACAAACCCAGTGAGTAGAAAGAACCACCGCCAGCCCAATAGTTGGGCAGTCAAACCGGCGACTATCGGTCCAGCCGCTGAACCGATTGCGCCCACCGCTACCCACGCGCCGATCGCTGGACCACGCTCGTCGTCATCGAACACGTCGCTAACGATTGAGAGACCGGTCGCGGTGAGGATTGCCGCTGCTAATCCCTGCAGCCCGCGCGCAGCGATCAAAATTGAAATCTCCGGCGCCGCCTCCGCCGCGATCGAACCGATGACCAACATCGCCAAACCGATCATCGCTAGCCGTTTCTTCCCAACGACATCGGCAATGCGGCCCGCTGCTAGCAAAGGAGCGGTCAGCATCAACATGTAGATGTTGGTGATCAACATGAGGTCGGTCGTTCCGGCAGAGAGGTCTTTGGCGATGCTCGGGAGAAGAACAGAAACACCGAGGGAGTCGAACGCGATGAGGAAGTTCACGAGCGACATCGTCGCTACCACCAACCACCTTTGGCGCGGGTTCATGAGGGGGGAGCTTCGATGAGACCGAGCGCACTAAGAGTCTTGCGAACTGCATCGGAGATGGACTCTCCGTCGGCTGCGGCGGGACCGAACGGCACGGACCAGAAGTCTGGTGTCTGCATGGATGAACTACCGCCCGGGATGGTCCCTAAACCGTCTGGTGCAACAACGGAGATTCGAGACTCGCCGGGGTGTCGCGAGTTAAGGAGCGTGATCGCAAGGGAGTTCGGGCGTCGCGCCAGTTCAGTTCCAAGGTCCGCAATAGCCGGTGCGCGAGAAAGTGTTTGGACGTGCACTAGGGCCGCGAGGAAATGCAGCGTTGTCTCTTCGGCGTGGCCTGCACCTGGTCCCGACCAAAGCAGGTAGTGCGCAAGCGAAGGTGTGAGCAATGCGAAGTGTTCGGATTGGTAACGCGCGTTCACGACGTGGCGTGTGGTGTTCGCCCCTTCCACTTGCGGACCGATAACACGTCCTGGCGAATCGGGAACGCCGAACGCGAGGCGATCTATTTCACAACTTCCCGATACGAACACATCCAGAGCCAGTTCTCCCGCGGTACCTACTAGCGCTGCTAGAGCCGCGCGTATGGCCGCATCCAGAACGCGATCCGCGAGTGCGTGAAAGTGCGACCAAGCCTGCTCGATGAGTTCGCTCTCGCCCGCAAGAGCTCCATTGAGGTATGCGCCCAAAGAAGCAACAACTTGTTGTTCGGTAGGGATCGGACCCGAAGCGGTCGCCATGGTGGGACCATCTGGGTAGATACCCGGCTGCCCAAAAAGTGTCTCTGATGTAAAGCGACTGATGTCTGTCGGAACACGCGAACGCTCGCCGAGCAATGTCTCTAATTCGACGTCATTCACCAGCAGAGAATGCCATTACCGCCGCACCGAAGGTCGAAAAGCTTCTGCCCGTTAGGAGCAGCCACTTGTTGTGCCGCATGACGGGCAGGCGTAACACGAACCTGCTCGCTGCATGATGTCGCCACACACGTAACAAAGCACTGTGTCTCGCGCCTGGATTGGCGCGGTCGGTTGTGCTGGCGGCGCTGCAGAAGCGGCCGATGGCGCACGGTCCTCCATCGGCAACATGTCAAACCCGGATACCGCTGCGGCTTCCTCAACACCTGGAAGCGTTGGTTGTAGGCGCTCCCCCACGGTGAGGATGCCCAAGTCGTGACGCACGTCTTCTGGCAAGTACTCGACAGCGAGACGCCTGAATATGTAGTCGGCGAGGCTCGTCGCGAACCGCAGGTCTGGGTCGTCTGTCATGCCGGCTGGTTCGAAGCGCATGTTCGTGAACTTCTCGACGAACGCCTTCAGCGGCACTCCGTATTGCAACCCGAGGCTGATCGAAATTGCGAACGCATCCATGATGCCTGCAAGCGTGGAACCCTGCTTGGCAACCTTCAGGAACACTTCGCCAGCTCGACCGTCTTCGAACTCACCGACGGTTGCGTACCCGTGGCAGTCGGCCACACGAAATGAGAACGTCTTGGACCGCCGCACCCGCGGCAACTTCTGACGTACTGGCTCCTGCACAATCACGTGTTCAACAATCCGTTCGACAATCCGACCGGGACTCGACTCGATTATTTCACCAATCGGCGCGTCGGTGCCAACCTTCTTTTGGGTCGACAGCGGTTGACCAACTTTGCAGTTGTCACGGTAGATCGCAACTGCCTTGATGCCAAGACGCCATGACGCGATGTGGAGCTCTTCAATCTCGTCGACAGTGACTTCTTGTGGCATGTTCACGGTCTTCGAGATGGCCCCCGAGATGAACGGTTGCACTGCACCCATCATCGTTACGTGGCCCATGTAGTGAATGATGTTGTCACCCATCGAACATGCGAAGACCGGCAGGTGCTCTGGGTTGAACCCGGGTGCGCCGACAATCGTCTTGTTCTCGTCGATGTGTCTAGCGATGGCGTCGACCTGAGCTTCGGAGTATCCGAGGCTTCGCAATGCTCGCGGAACAGTCTTGTTCACAATGAACATCGTTCCGCCGCCGACCAACTTCTTCGCCTTCGTAAGTGCGAGGTCGGGCTCGATGCCTGTGGTGTCACAGTCCATCATCAAACCTATAGTTCCAGTAGGAGCAAGAACGCTGGCTTGTGAGTTACGCACGCCGTATTGCTCACCGAGTTCCACGGCGTCGTCCCACGCACGTTGTGCTACAGACAACAACTCTGGCGGTACACGTTCTTCGTCGATGTTTGCCGCTTCGGCGCGATGCATGCGCAACACGTTCAACATTGCATCTGCGTTGTCGGCATATCCCGAGAAGGGACCCATGCGGCTTGCAGTGCGCGCGCTTGTTGCATAGGCGTGACCTGTCATTAGCGCCGTTAGCGAAGCCGCCCAAGCACGTCCGTCGTCGGAGTCGTACGGCAATCCCTGCGCCATCAGCAAAGCACCGAGGTTCGCGTAACCGAGGCCGAGCTGGCGGAACTGCCTGGTCGTTTCGGCAATCGCAGGTGTCGGGTAGTCGGCGTTACCTACAAGAATCTCTTGGGCCGTAAAGACGACTTCGATGGTGTGGCGGTATGCATCTACGTCGAAGGTGCCGTCATCGTTTAGGTACTTCATCAGGTTGATGCTTGCGAGATTGCACGCCGAGTTATCGAGGTGCATGTATTCGCTGCACGGGTTAGAAGCGTTGATGCGCCCCGTGTTTGGCGCTGTGTGCCAGCGGTTCACTGTGGTGTCGAACTGCATTCCTGGGTCCGCACATTCCCATGTCGCCATCGAGATCTGACGCATCAACTCACGGGCGCGCACGGTCCGGATTGGTTCACCAGTTGTTACCGAGTTCAGAGACCAGTCCTTGTCGTCAACGACCGCCTGCATGAATTCGTCGGTCACCCGCACAGAGTTGTTCGCGTTTTGATACTGGATCGAGTGACTGTCCTTGCCGTCGAGGTCCATGTCGAATCCGGCATCTTTGAGCGCGTGCGCTTTGCGTTCTTCGATGGCCTTGCACCAGATGAACTCTTCAATGTCAGGGTGGTCCGAATTGAGGATGACCATCTTGGCGGCGCGACGGGTCTTGCCACCGCTCTTGATCGTTCCCGCCGACGAGTCCGCTCCACGCATAAAACTCACTGGACCACTGGCAGTGCCGCCGCCCTTGAGACCTTCTTCACTCGACCTGATGTTGGACAGGTTGATACCGGACCCTGAGCCACCCTTGAAGATGGTGCCTTCTTCGCGGTACCAGTTGAGGATCCCGTCCATGGTGTCTTCGACGGCGAGAATGAAGCACGCCGATGCTTGCTGAGGCACATTCTTCACGCCGATGTTGAACCACACCGGCGAGTTAAACGCTGCGTGCTGATTGACGAGTATGTGCTTCAACTCGTTGCGGAAAGCTTCGGCTTCTTCGTCGCCGATGAAGTATCCGTCGCGCATCCCCCAGTCGGTGATCGTGTCGGCTACGCGGTCAATGACCTGACGCAGCGACCACTCGCGTTCCGACGTGCCTAGCGTGCCGCGGAAATACTTTTGAGCGACGATGTTGGTGGCATTGACTGACCACGCTGTGGGGAACTCGACGTCGGCCTGAAAGAAAGCGTCGGTGCCGTCTTTGAAGTTCTGGATGCGCGCATCGCGCTTCTCCCACTCCACGGACTCATAGGGATGATTCGCCTCGCTGGTGTAAAAGCGGCGTATCCCTATCCCTACTTGCTCCGGCGCCATCGACATAAGTGCTCTCCGTTCGTCCTATTTCCCAATATTTCGCGTGCACAATCAAGGTTCTCGGTGCGATCTGCCCCCCGGCGCCGTATTTAGTTATTCCTGATGCTTTCTGTCCTTAACCACAACATCTTGTGGTTGCTCGTTTAGTAACCGCGACAGGTTGTGAATTACACCACTGAAGTTCCCCCCTTGTCAACGTTAAGCGGCGCGTCAGACGCGATAACCCCCGGACCTGCGACAACGCTCGCCTCATGGAACCCTGCAGGCCTCCAGAACTCAAGACCGTGTCCGAGAACGCGTTTTTGGAGCGGTGCTTTTTTGCAGATCCGAGACCTCGGCCTCGAAGTCTGAGATGTCCTCGAAGCCCTTGTAAACAGACGCGAAGCGTAGGTACGCAATCGGATCTAGGACCCTCAGGCGATCAAGTACCGCAAGGCCAACCATCTCGCTGGACACTTCCGGACCCGTCTCTCGCAATTGTTCTTCGATCTCTACCGCAAGCGCATCCACCGTCACTGTGTCGATAGCGCTACCTGCGACGGCCTGCGCGATCCCCCGCGCAAGCTTCTCGCGATCGAAACCTTCTGACTCGCCACCGCGTTTGACTACTTGGAGCGGCAGCGGATCAAGCCGCTCGTATGTTGTGAATCGGCGCTCGCATCCGAGGCACTCCCTGCGACGCCGAATGGCCTTGCCCCCATCGGCCATGCGCGAGTCAATGACCTTGTCTTCAACCTCAGAACAGTAAGGGCAAAGCACGTCGCCACCGTAGCCCTCCGCAAGGTCAGCGGCTCGCCCGGCGAACCGACGGCGGTCAATGTTGCCAGCTAAGGACCTCCCCTGGCATCAGCGGCGAGGTGCCGCGGACATCTGCGAGCGCATCGACAACGAGACGAGGATCTTCGTGTGGCGCGATTTCATTAGCGACCGTCCACAGCGTGTCGCCAGGCGCGACTACGTGTTGCACAACGGACGGGCGGCGCTCGGAGGCAAAGGGGGATGAGCTCCCGAGCGCCGCTCCTACCCGACCCATCATGAAGACCGCCAACGCAATGCCCACCACGACCGCTATGCGGCGACGCGTGAAGGTCGCAGCACTGGGCCTCTGGATGCGCTGGGCGATGGGGGCCGCATTCAGGTCGGATCCACAGTCCCCAACAATTTGCAGGTGTACCCGGCGCGTAGCAGCAGGCACCCCCGTTGGGACCGAAACCGAAGATGCTGCGAAGCGCTTCTGCTCGGCTGATTTAGGTCTGGACATGATGGCAACCATTTGGATCTCCTTAGGGGAAGTTCTGTAGAGCAGGGAACCACGGGGGTGTGACAGTCACTCCTGCACCGCTAGGACTGAGCGGTTCTGATCGGGTGTCTCCTAATGGGCTTCTAAGTTCCCGAACACTCGTTCGTTCTATACGATAAACACGAACATCCGTTCCCGTCAATAGTATTCCCGAACAAATGTTTGCCCCGAACGCCTGATCGTGCTATCTTGACCCCATGCCCAACTCCCGCAAGCAACCTAAAGCGCCCGCAATTCCGCAGAGTTCGCTCACCCCACGCCAACGCCAGGTGCTCGAATTCATCGATGAAGAGGTGCGCCGCCGGGGTTACCCGCCCAGCGTGCGAGAGATTGGAGAGGCAATCGGTCTCTCATCGAGTTCCACCGTCCATGCCCATTTGGCTGGGCTAGAAGCCAAGGGCTTCCTCAAGCGTGATCCCTCCAAACCTCGAGCTATCGAGATCTGCTTTGAGCCCAGTTCGGGTGCAGTCGTAGACCGACGCCCCGTGCGCCATGTGCCTCTAATCGGTGATGTGGCCGCTGGCACCGGGGTTCTCGCAGCAGAAAACATTGAAGAGTCCTACCCCCTCCCCGAGGATCTGACGGGCGACGGGCAACTGTTCATGCTCAGGGTGCGCGGCGACTCCATGGTCGAAGCTGGCATCTTCGACCGCGACTTCGTGGTCGTGCGTCAGCAGCCGACAGCAAACAACGGCGACATAGTGGTAGCCGGTATTCCGGGAGATGAAGCGACCATCAAGACCTTCCTCAAGCAAAACGGCAAGATCGTCTTGAGGCCTGCCAATTCTGTGCTGGTGGACATGGTGTTTGATCCGTCCGAGGTCACGATCTACGGAAAAGTCGTAACGGTTTTGCGTCGGCTCTAACTAGCCAATGCCTGTCCCTGCAAGAATCAGCCTCTCACACTCGGCGTCTCCGACCTAGCGCGCTCGACGGAGTTCTACAGGTCGCTTGGTCGGGAACTCGACAAGGGTTCGAACGAGGTCATCACGTTCATACACACCAATAGGCCTGTGCTGGGGTTGTATCCGTA
The DNA here is from genome assembly GCA_009694415.1 of Acidimicrobiia bacterium. Lineage (GTDB taxonomy): Bacteria > Actinomycetota > Acidimicrobiia > IMCC26256 > JAENVU01 > SHUZ01. The sequence continues at coordinate 208 of SHUZ01000112.1, read as the reverse complement.
AGCAGGGTTAGCCGAAGATGCGTGCGTGTCTGCCGAACACAGCGGTTTTTCAGGCATAGCGATCGCCATCAATCTCGAGTGGCCTCTCGACGACGGGGCCTTCCCATTCATCCGCTAACCCACCCAACTTTCACATCGAGCGCTTGTCGCAGAATGCACCGGAGCGGTGCGCTACACGACAAACGGCGAATGGGTTGAGGGCAAGTTG
>SHUZ01000111.1 GCA_009694415.1 Acidimicrobiia bacterium | reverse complement strand
ATCCGATTGCCACCAACATGAGTCCGCAAACGCTCCAGCCCCAAAGCATCAGGTAGTACCAGACAAACCCAAAAATGCGTCCGATTGATGCGGCCCCAAGCACGACCGCGACGCCGAGCACCAGATCAAGCCTGAGCAAGGTTCGGGCCTGCGGTTGGCTGCGCTCTTTCCAGGGAACGATCACCGAAAGCAGCCAGATGACCAGTAATACAAGTCCACCAACGATGCTTCCACCCGAGGCGTCTTGACCCGCTAAGAGTCGCCAAGGATTCAGGTGGACGAGCAACAACTCGACTCCCCGACCTGGCCCAATCGGGTCTAGTGGAGGTTTCGTGAAGTACTCCCAAATGATCGTCAGGTTGCCGCGGTCGTTCGTAAGTTCCTGAACTACGGGTGCCAACCACAACAGCACTCCAAGCGCAACGCCACCGAGGGTCCATGTGAGTACGCGGCGCCGGTACGCACCATCTGCACCAGCCCGCGCGAATCGCAATGCGAGAACAATTGCGACCACTAAACCGAGGCCTCCTACAAGAGCTGCATACGAGATGTGGGTCTGCACGCAGAATGTCCCGGCAAAAATGGCAACGGGCAACATCGGCAGGTCTTCGTCAAGAACAGACATGACGGCCAGAAGGAACACAACGAACCACAACATCGGCAGGTACGGATTCCATGGCTGCGTGAGATGCGACGGCCCATACAAACAAACGAGAGCCCCTAAGACCGCTCCAACTGCGACAAGCAGAACCAGGCCCGCACGTCGCTGGGCTATCCAGAGAGCCGCACCTATCGCAAGAAAATTGAGAAACGCGGCGGCGGCCGTCATGGCCCAGGCCGTCGATCCCAATAACGCATACACGGGCCAGAGGGCCCAGAAGCTCAACGGCCCAGGGTGACTTCCTTCCAGGAAGCCGCCTATACGCCCAGGGAGGCCGACCATCGGGAAGTTTCCCGATCCAACGTCACGGATTCTCAACTCCGTCTGTGCCAAATCGAGCACAGGGAAGTATCGAGCCCGCGACAACGCAACGAGTGCCACTACAAACGGCACTGCGAACAGTGCCCAAAGTCCCAAGACCGCGATCCACGATCGGTCGCCGTCACGCGTCTTCATCTTGGGTAATCATACCGGTGCACGCTTACCTGCACGCGTGCAGCCCCATGTGTGCTGGTACCCTCGACAACCCATGCAAAGCACCGGGAGCCACGCAAAGCACCGGGCTCGATGACCGCCATTACTACCCGTATAGGCCGGATGACGCGCTGGTTCCCAACGCTCACTTCGCGCCAAAAAAACTGGCTCTGCTTCGGCGTGATCGCAGTAGTTGTAATTACCCCCCTTCGGGGACTCTTGCGCGTTCAGGGAGCTCCCATGGAAGAGGGCTTCATGCTTGTCTTCCCAGAACGCGTACTCGCGGGTGATCTGCCCAACCGCGACTTCTTACATCTATATGGGCCTGGAAGCCTGTGGGCGCTCGCTGCATGGTTCAAGGTGTTCGGCGTCAATCTCACGGCCGAACGCATCTTCGGACTCCTTCAAATACTCGGCGTGGTGCTCGGCATCTACGCACTCGCGCGTTACTGGGGCCGCACCATCGCTTTGTCGTGCGCACTGCTCGCATTCGCATTCGTGCTTCCACCGCTTGCACTAACCGCTCTTGCATGGGTCGGCGCTGTAGCGCTCGGCCTACTCGGTTTGGTTGCCACTCTCGAAGGCCGTCGCCGTCTCGAAACGCAGCCGAAGTCCGCACTTCGATGGGCATTGCTCGGTGGCATCGTGTTTGGGCTAGCCGTCACGTTTCGACTGGACCTAATTACCGCCGTACTTCTCGCGGGAGGAGTTGCGCTTTGGAGCACGAACAGCAAATTTGCCAAGCGAACCATTGGCGGCTTTGCCCTAGGAGTCAGCCCCTACCTGATCCATCTGCTGACCACAGGACCATCGACGGTGTTTCGGGGAATGGTTCTCGATCCAGTAGTGAACCTACGCGGAGGACGCCGCCTACCGATACCACCAACCTGGGACCACCTCGATGGATTCTTGCAGCGGTCACAGGCCACCATCCCGCCCGAGTGGCCCATCCCATCGCTAGGTACCCCCCAACAGATCACCGTCTGGTTCTTCGCACTTATCTTGACCATCATTGTGCTCGTCGCTATTGGTGTGTGGGCAGTGCGACGCGATCGTTCGCGTTTCGAAGCCCGCGTCCTTCTCGCGGTTGGTCTATTTAGCCTGGGGATCGCCCCTCAAGCCTTTCAACGTGTTGATTCGGCGCACTTCGGTTGGGTCAGTTGTGTAGCTATCGCATTCCTGCCTGTCGCGTTGGCGGAACTGTTGCGCGCGAAACGGCCGCTGTGGTCTCTGCGCCGCGTCAACCTCACCGCTGCCACATCTGTGCTGTTGGGCGTCATGTTATTGATCCCATATTTCACTTCGTGGTCGTACGTCGACTTCGCTGCACAAACATTTGGCAAACACCGCGTCGCCCTAAAGATCGAACGTAACGGGCGCGTCTTTTATTACGGGCGATGGGATGTAAAACAAGCGGCCACTGAATTGCTTCATGACGTGCCCAAATATGCGACACCGGGTGATCGCCTCTTCGTCGGCACCTCGGACTTGCGCAAAACCCCGTACTCAGACGCATGGCTCTATTACTTGTTACCCGAATTTCCGCCGGGAACCCATTACATAGAAATGGACCCTGGCGTGGCCAATTCATCGCGCGGTCAACTGGCTAGCGACCTCGCTGGGTCGGACATTGCGATTCTCTCTTCGGTGTGGGACAACTGGCGAGAACCAAATGGCTCCCGTGACATTGGTTCGAACAGAGCTAACGAAGTCCTCGCTCGCGACTTCTGCGAGATCAAGAACTACGGCGGTCTCTACACGCTCTACAGAAGATGCGACAGAGCCGGTTAACGCGACCCGCGCTTCCTGAATCGGTCACGGATCCCCCACCAAGTCACGAGACCCATCTCTTCGATCATCACAGCAAACGACATCTTCGACTGACCGCGCACGCGATCAGTAAATGCAATCGGCACCTCAACAATCGTGCCACCGATACTCGCCACGCGGTAAGCAAGCTCGATTTGGAATCCATAGCCCTTGGCCCGAGTTCCCGAATAATCGACTGCACGCAAAGTCTCCGCACGGAACGCTCTGTAGCCCGCTGTCGCGTCCTTTACACCGGTCTTCAACATGAAACCGGTATAAAGGTTTCCGTACTTCGAAAGCGCCCTACGCCTCTTCGGCCAGTTTGGAATTGAACCACCAGGCACGTACCTCGATCCAATGACCAGGTCGGCACCGGCTTCAATCGCAGCAATCAACTGAGGCAGCACCAGCGGGTCATGGCTCAGGTCGGCATCAATCTGGATCAACGTGTCGTAACCGCGGGCCATGCCAACCGCGAAACCGGCTCGATAGGCATTACCGAGGCCGCGTTTCTCGGGACGGCGCAATACTTCGATACCGCCGAGTTCGGCGGCGACGCGCTCCGCTATGTCGGCGGTACCGTCGGGACTGTTGTCGTCGAGAACGAGGATGTCTACGCCAGGCACGGCAGCGCGGGCGCGGCGTAAGAACTCTTCAATATTCTGCGCCTCAATATAGGTGGGAGTGCAAACAAGGACGCGACTCATTGGCCAGACTCCCGACGTCGCGTTGCGGCAGCATCGATCGAATCTCGCGACAGCACAGGGGCATCGCGGCCGGTGCGGGCTTGGGCACCGTCTGTTTTCTCCTCGTGATACTCGTCCTCGACATTGACAGACCATGTGTCGTGATGGGCACCAAGGATGTTCTCCACCGACAGCATCGCGGTGTACATCGAATGGTCTTGGTTGTTATAGCGATGCATGCCGTTGCGACCTACGGGAAAGACGTTCACGGCATTATCCGCCAACCACAATCTCATAATCTCCACGTTACGCTTGTAGTGCTCGTCATAGACGGGGTATGCCTTAGGCATCCTCACGACATAACCAGCTTCTACCCGTGACGAGTCGGCGAGGCCCAACTTTTCAAGCTCGACCTTGGCCTGCGCGATCAACTCGTCGTCCGGTTTTGTCCACATCGCGTCGCCTTCGAGCACGAAGAATTCTAGGCCGAGACAGGTGCGGCCTTCCTTTACCAAGTACGGGGACCACGACCCGAAATTTTGGATACGCCCGACCGAAACGTCCGGGTCATGAATGTAGATCCAGTTATCCGGGAACGAGTATTCCTGTGGCACAACCAGCGCCACGGTTATGAAGTCGCGATATGTCAATCCGGCCGCGGCTGCAAGTACTTCGGCGGGAGGCGCCGGGTCCATCCCGCGCAGCAGCGCACCGAACGGCATGGACGAAATCACATGCGTGCAGTCATATGTCGTAGCTACGCCATCTTTTTCTGCCGTCACGCTAACTGCGCGCCCGCCCTCGAGGCGCACACCAGTCACTGCCGTGTTCATAGCGACGGTTGTCCCGGTTGCGGTGACCAACTCGGTGGCCTTCTCCCACATTTGACCAGGCCCGTACTTGGGATAGTTGAACTCTTCAATCAAACTTGTGACTTGAGCGTTTCTTCCCTTGCGCGCCTTGAGCCTTTTCGGAGTCAACGCATCAATTCCTGCGCGCATGAGCGACATGTTCTTGATTCGCTGCGCTCCAAAGTCTGCCGAGAGTTCCGATGCAGGAACTCCCCAAACTTTCTCGTTATACGTCTTAAAAAAGTGCTCGTACAGCCTCCAACCAAACCGCGACGCAATGAATCCTTCAAGGTTGGTCTGATCCTTCGGTGGATGCACTCTCACCCATAAATACGAACCAACGCATCGAATCGCCTCGACTAGTCCAAGGTTGCGTAGCGCATTCATTGGAACTAGCGGGTAGTCGTACAGCTTGCCCTCGTAGTAGATACGGCTCATGCGTGGCCGCTGAAGAAACTCGTCCTCGCCAAGAATCTCGAACCACAGGTCATCGACCGGCGTCACCTTCGTAAAGAAGCGGTGACCTCCAATATCGAAGCGCCAACCGTCGCGCTCGACGGTCCTGCTAATCCCGCCTACGACTGAATCTGCCTCGAGCACCGTAGACGTAAGACCGCGCTTCGACAACATGTACGCAGCGGTCAGACCAGCGGGGCCTGCACCTATGACAACGACAGAAACCGCGCCTGTTACATCGCCGGTCGAAGCGCCGCTTAAGTCATTCGTGCCGTTATGTGCCATCCGTCGCGAAATCCCGGTCGTCGGTCACGAAACATTGGCATCGTATCGGGCCGCAACCCGTAGACACTCAAGGTATGTAAAGACCGAGAAATACCAGTGTCCCATACCCGACCATCGCACCACCTGCCAGCGTCAATGCGGCCGCCTCAACATTGCGACGTTCCGTGACGAGGGCCGCTCCGATCACAATTGGAAAAGTGGTCACGCCGTATCGCTCGAAGCTGTCGAGGTTCTGCGCTGTGAGTGCGAGGAGCACGGCAGCAATGGCGTATGCGGTATACGAACTGGGCAACCTTCGAGCGATGACAACGATCAACGCGACAAAAATGAATGCCCAGATCAGGTGGAGACCGGATCCGACCCGGTCACCCCCTAAGTCGCTCGCAGCGTCCAACAAACTGGTTACGGGGTCGCTAAAGCCACCACGCAACTTCGGATCCTGCTGTATTCGGAAGGGTAGGAACCAGCCCCCTCTGGTGGCATTGACCCACGTCAGAAACACCGCAGTTCCGGCAACTGGCCCCGCAACCGCGAGAAGGCGATAAAGGCGGTTCGTCGGATCTGCAGACTTCCAACCACGTGCCGCTTCGACTGCCGCCGGAACCACGAGAATGATCCCCACAGGGCGGCAAAGTCCTGCGCCCACACCAAGGAGCGCTGCCCAACCCCATTGTTCACGACGCAGCATCAAGAACATCCCGACGGCGAACACCAAAAAGGTCGCTTCCGCATAGCCGAGCACCAATACGAGCGCGGGCGGTAACAAGGATCCGAACCAAACAGCGCGGCGCGCAAGGGCCGCGTCGCCCGTCTCGCGCAGGACAAGTCTGTGGAGCAGCGCGCCGAAGACCAGTGCGGACAGGTTCGCGATTAGGAGAAGGGCGATGTCGTCATGCCCAGCGAGAACCGTGCCCAGTCCGCGAGCGGAGACGGGAACGAGTGGGAAAAACCTCAACCCAGCGCGCCCTACCGAGTCATACCCCGACTCGGCAATGTCCCTATAAAACGCGGCGTCGCGCGTGAATAAACCGAGCGAGAGTGCGTGAGGTCTTGGGCCGTGACCTATCTCAATGAACAGATAGCGCGCTAACCCTAGGGCCGCGAGTACGAGCGCCCTAGCTACCAGCCACGGAACGAAGGCGGGGCCAACGTCGTCATTCTTGAAGTTACGCAGTGAAACCCGCCACCCAGGCGCGACCCGCGTACTTGTCACGGGTTATACCGGCGCAGTCCCATGAACTCGTAGACGTTGTCGTCGCCACTCACGAGATCGGTAAATGCTGGACGACTCGCACCTAGCGCGTTCAGGACCGCCTCACATTTGCCCTCAAAGGTCACGTAACCAGGAGCCCAAACCATCCAAAGAGTCTTCGTGCCGGCGCCTGTTAGCAATTTATCGGCGAAGCGTTCTGCCGATGCTTCGCGATTGCGTTTTTCATAATCGACCCAATTCACAAATCGCGGAGATCCGCCGTAAGGATAAGAGCGATTCGCAACCTGTAATTCGGCGTCAATCAAACGTGAGACAGCGGGACCCAGTTGGTCGGGGCAGTAACCAACCACATCTCCGGGTTGCGCTTCGGCCGCAATGGCTTCTACTACCTGAGTCGCCTGTGTGCGATTGGTTGCGACATTGCGCGCACCGCCTACAAAGCCGACGACTGCGACGAACGCAAGAATCCCCATACGGATGCGCTTGTCTGCGAACACGATTACGCCATAGGCAACAACGAGTGCGAAAAACGGGAACATGATCGCTGCGTAGCGCGCTTGGAAGCCGGTGCCTGTGAGCAAGGAGAGAAAGAGCCCGACAAATAGCGTCGCCGCTCCGACGAGCCACTCCCACCGCACACCGGCCACCGTGTGCAGATCAATCGCTATGTGGCTCTTATCGGTTGGCCGTCCGAACAACGCTAGGAGTGCCAGCAACAACAGCGGTAATACCAGCGTCCAGCCCTCCATGACGCGCCCACCTGCGAAGTCCAATATGCCTAGTGCTGCGTTGGTTGGCGGACTCGCTGGCGTGTCCCAGGGCGTTCCCGTGTGTCGCAACTGAAACAAGAACGTCGGGATCCACGGAAGGAATAACAGGGTGCCGACGACGAGCGCACCAGTGATTCGACGGGCTGCGGAGCGTTCCGCTTTGGGAGCACGCCATGCGCGTACAACCTGAATCAGTCCGACAACCGCGAGCAAGAAGAGAGCCCAATACTGCGTATAAAGCAGGGCGGCCGTGACCAGTGAAACGACGGCAAGCCACCCAAGAGTCGGCTTCTCCAATGCGTTCCTGAGCGCCAAGTACCCGATCAGCACGAGCACCATCGTGAGCATGTACATACGCGTTTCGGTCGAATAACGAATCGTGTATGGCGAAGTTGCCACCACGATTACGGCGCTCCATGCGATCCAGCGTCTTCGGTCTAGTTCCGTGCCGCCCAATCGAAGCCCTGCGCGGAACGAGAGAAAAAGCATCAATACGCCGAGAGCACCGGACAGAGCTCGCACTGCGAAATCGGCCGTACCGAACACCACCATCCAGAAGTGCAGGAGTACGTAATACAGCGGTGGCGCACCATCTCTCTCGAGCGCCTCCCGAAGGTCGCTAAGCGGCAGGTTGGCAACATTGACCGTGAGTGCCTCATCGAGCCACAGGTCCGACATGGTGATGAACCGCACCGCAACGGCACCCACAAGGACAAC
>SHUZ01000110.1 GCA_009694415.1 Acidimicrobiia bacterium | reverse complement strand
TTCTGACTATGGGTCTCTTGGTAGGCCTAGAACTCTTTCGGCGATGATATTGCGCTGTATCTCGCTCGTGCCGCCTGCGATCGTGAGATTTCGAGTGAACAAAAATTGATGCGCCCATCCCATCGAGGTCCCCTCGAAGATCGCACCCTTCGCTCCACACAATCCGAGTCCTACTTCTTGCACGCGCTGATCATGTTCGACGCCCAAGAGTTTGCGCACCGAAGCCTCGGAACCCGATGGATCCGCGCCGCCGATAGCCGTAAGCGTTAGGCGAAACCCGAGAACTGCGAGCGCATAGTCGCGGGCAACGAGATCGCCGACTTCCACGAGCACCGCCGTATCCCGCTCAAGACCCTGCTCCCTGATCGCGTCCAACACGCCGCGTACGCCCCTGCCGAGGGTAGCGCCGCTGCCCATAAATACCCGCTCATTCGCAAGTGAGGTACGCGTCGCGCGCCAGCCGTCATGTTCTAGACCCACTAAGCAATCATCAGGCACGAACACATTGTTGAAAAAAACTTCGTTGAAAAACGCGTGACCCGTGAGCTCGCGCAATGGTCGCACATCGATGCCCGGAGTTTTCATGTCCAGCATGAAGAACGAGATGCCGTTGTGCTTCGGCGCTTCGGGGTTCGTACGCGCCAGAAGTATTCCCCAATCCGCCGATTCTGCCATTGATGTCCAAACCTTTTGACCGTTGACTAACCAACCGCCTTCTATTCGTTCCGCCTTCGTCGTAAGCGCAGCAAGGTCTGATCCTGCTTCAGGTTCGCTGAACAACTGACACCAATTGATCTCTCCACGGAGGGTCGGCGGTATCCACCGTTCCTGTTGTTCAAGCGTTCCGTAGACCATCAACGGCGGTAGGGCCCAGCCACCCACCATGATTCCCGGCCGCACAATCCTCGCGGTGCGGAACTCGGCGTCGATAACAAGTTGTTCGATTGCACCGGCATCGCGACCCCACGGCCGAGGCCACTGAGGCGCGATGTAGCCATCGTCGGCAAGCCTTCGACGCTGTTCCGCTCCATCGAGAGAACTGATCTCGTCAATGAATGCGCGCACCTCGTCGCGCAGTTCCTCCGCCTCTGGCGGCAACTCAAGCGATAGGCGACGATGCGTACCGCGAAGCGCACATTCGGTTACGCGTTCTTTCCAGATGGCAGAGGAACCAAGCAGCGCTCGTGTCGCGAGAGCGCGCCGCAGATACACATGTGCGTCGTGCAGCCATGTGAACCCGACCCCTCCCAAGACTTGCACGCAATCTTTGGCGGTTTCAAGAAAACCATCGATCGACAATGCTGCAGACGAGGCAGCGGAGAATGAAGCCGTATCGGGATCTTGCGCTGCACCAGCTGCATCCCAAACCGCAGCACGCGCAAGCTCGGTGCGCGCAAGCATGTTGGCGCAACGGTGTTTGACTCCTTGGAATTGCCCGATCGGCCGTCCGAACTGCATCCGATCTTTCGCGTATGCGGCTGCCGTATCTACGCACCACTGAGACGCGCCGACGGCCTCAGCTGAGAACAAAACGGCTGCCAGATCTCGCACGACGTTCACGGGAAGATCCGTGAGCACGCGACTCGCTGGCAGGGCAACGTCGACGGTCACCTCCGCAACCCGTCGCGTCGGATCTATCGAGGGGAGTTCGCGAGCAACGAACTCCCCCGCCAACAAAACAACCCAAGTCCCACCGGCATCCGCGATTACCAGCTCCGCGACATGGCCAGAAAGCACCGGAGCGATAGTCCCGCGGACCATGAGCGTGCCGTCACCGCGCATCTCACTGTCAAGTGATCCCGCCATGGCTACCGTGCTGACAAATCCCCCCGACGCGAGTCCCGATAAATATTCACCCGCATCCGTGACGCCAACGTCGACAGCAGCCTGAAGCACAGCCGCCGCTAAAACGTGTCCAAGAATTGGTCCCGGCGCCCCAGCGCGACCTAGTTCCTCGAGAACAATTGAGAGTTCGACGAGCGAGTAGCCCTCGCCGTCGTGCGATTCGCCAACATGTATCCCAGCCCAACCCTGCCCCAGGAAGTCCTGCCAAAAAGCGGGCAGTGTCTCAGTTTCTGCATCGAGTGCAGCCCGCAGCACCGTCGGCGAACAATGTCGTTCTGACCAGCCACGTACCGCGTCCTGCAGCGCGCAGTGTTCGTCGGTAATTCCGATCGGCATGCGGCGATCGTAGGCATGCTTCGGAGCCACCCTCCGATTGGCCCTACGCTGACGGAGTGCATCAATTGGTCATCACCGGTGGAATGGTCATCGATGGCACGGGCGCGCCAGCACGCCAGGCAGACGTTGCAGTCGACAACGGAATCATCACCGAAGTAGGCAAAATTGCCGACCGCGCCGCCGACGAAGTAATCGATGCCACTGACCTCTTAGTCACCCCAGGGTTCGTCGACGTGCACACGCACTTCGATGGACAGGTCACATGGGACGCCCTGCTCACTCCAACGTGCTGGCATGGCGTGACAAGCGTCGTCATGGGCAACTGCGGCGTTGGCTTCGCTCCTGCGGCTCCCGACAGCCACGAATGGCTTGTGGGCCTCATGGAAGGCGTCGAGGACATCCCAGGAGCGGCATTGTCCGAAGGAATTCAATGGGGATGGGAGACCTTTCCCGAATATCTCGACATGCTCGATCGTGTTCCCAAGATGCTCGACGTCGGCACGCAAGTTCCGCACGGTGCTGTGCGCGGTTATGTGATGGGTGAGCGCGGCGCGAAGAACGAGCCAGCTACGCCTGACGACATCGACGCCATGGCTGCCATAGTTCGCGAAGGCATCGAAGCCGGAGCTCTCGGATTCTCCACATCACGAACGATCGCGCATATGGCCATCGATGGTGAACCGGTTCCCGGCACATTCGCTGCAAATGATGAGCTTTTCGGAATTGGCCGCGCGTTAGGTGAACTCGGCAAAGGCACGTTCGAACTGGCGCCTGCCGGAGCGCTCGGCGAAGACCTTGCTGCTCCAGAACGCGAGATGCAATGGATGCGCGAACTCTCAGCAGAGATCGGTCGCACAGTCACCTACGCGCTCACCCAGAATGACCACGATCCCGACGCATGGAAACGGATGCTTGCGCTTGCTTCCGAAGCCGCCGCAGCAGGTGCGGACGTCCGGCCACAAGTCGGTGGGCGTCCGGTCTCGTTGCTGTTAGGGCTCGAAACGTTTCATCCATTCGCATATTGCCCGAGTTGGCAAGTACTCGGGCTGCTCCCATTACCTGAACGCGTGGCACGACTCGAAGACCCAGATCTTCGGCGCAGACTCGTTGCGGAAGCGGCGAACCCCGATTCAGCTCTCGCGCAGTTTCTGGACCCGGCGAGGGCATACCCGCTTGGCGACCCTCCCGATTACGAGCCCGACCCTTCGCGAAGCATCGCTGCGCGCGCTGCGCGTGAAGGCCGAGATGTCTACGACCTCTACTACGACTTGTTGCTCGGCGACGGCGGGCGCGCGTTGATAATGCGGCCTTTACTCAACTACTCATACGGCAATCTCGATCCCGTGAGAGAAATGCTTCTGCACCCCACGAGCGCATGGGGACTCGGCGACGGAGGCGCTCACTGCGGAACCACATGTGATGCCTCAACGCCAACATTTATGCTCACTCATTGGGCAAGGGATCGCGACCACGATCGCATTCCTATCGAATGGATCGTGCGCAAGATGACAACTGAGACCGCAGCGCTATATGGCCTGGGAGACCGAGGTGCATTACGACCAGGATTGCGAGCCGACATCAACGTCATCGATCACGCAGGTCTCCGGCTCGGCGCGCCTCACCTAGTCCACGATCTACCTGGCGGCGCGCGACGGTTTATTCAGAAGGCAACGGGCTATGTGGCGACCGTTGTACACGGACAGGTCACCTTGAGGAATGGCGAGGACACCGGAGCGAGGCCTGGCGCCCTCATCCGAGGCGCGCGTGGCGCGTAGTCGCTGCCTCTTATTTCGAGGCGGGGCGCAATGGTGCTCCCATGGCGCGGCGGCGATCTATCAATTCTGCAAGCTTTGTGTTTCCCACTACGCGTTGCTCGTCTGCTTCCGCTGGAGACAACTCGGGCGGTTCAGTCGTTACGAACGGCCCAGCGACCGGACCATCGAAGCCGCGCAATTCCATACGCGTTCGCGTTATCTGGGAAGTCAATTCTCCCGCTTCACTATTGAGGTCTAGCAACATATCTGCGGCGCGCATATAGCCGTAATCAACTGACGCTTCGATCAAGTAAGGATCCACCGTCAATCCCTCGTGCACATCAAATTCCGGCATGATGCACTCGACCTTCCCTTTCCAGGTGACCGTTCGTTCGAGTTCCTTGTGCAAGGTCTCATCTGGCGATATGTCAGAGCTAATACGGCGAGCTAGGTCGAGCAGGCCGCGGTCTTCAACATCGGAAATTTTGGGTATCCCGGGGGCGGACGCCACCACACCGATCACGACTCCCGAACTACCGAGCAACGACATTGCAGGTTCAAGGGGAAGTATTTCGCGCACTCCTGCATCCACATAATGCTCGTTGCCGATCTTCGTTGGAGGGAAGATCAACGGGATCGAGGACGACGCGAACGCCGCATCGACAATGCCTACCGGTTCAAGACCCAGTTCCACTCCTTCACGGCTCAACAACGTGCCGGATTCGGTCACGTACCGAAGGTCGCCCGTCTCAAGGCACACCATTCCAATCCGTAGAGCTATGCCCGACGTAGCGATCCGTTCGGGACGAAGATGTCCCTCCAACCTCGTCCGTATCGGATCGTTCCGCAACAATGAGCGTGCGCGGAGAGCCGTACGAACCGCTTCTAGGGTGCCGTCGGTATCGGGAGGGTTACGCACGATCTCGCCGAGCATCCTCATCACAACGCGTGCTTGGCTCCCCGCTGCGCCATGCTCGGCAGCACGACCGCGGATCTCAGATGCCCACGCAGAATGTGCACGTAGTTTTTCTAACCATGGATCCGCGAGCCATAGGTCGGAATTCGTGCGTAGTCCCAACCAGATGCCAGCCAACTCATCAATTGAACGCGACGCACCACCGGACACTCGCCCCTCGGCAAGTTTCGCTCCATTTATCGCGCCAACGGAAGAGCCGCACACGACCTTAGGTGCGATTCCGACGACGTCATAGAGGAACAGCAACACTCCCGCTTGGAAACTGCCTTGGGAACCGCCACCGCTTAGAGCAAGCGCCACAGGGTGACGCCGTACCGAACGACGAAGGCTTGCGAGTGATCTGCGCGCGCCACGCGAGAGACGATCTGACATTGCGTCGCCCCTAAACGATTTTCTCGCCATCGAGCGATACGGAAATCGCCTGAGTCGGACACCCTTGCGCGGCGAGAATCACTTTGTCCTCCGGGTCACCAGTGGCGTCGATGACGATCGCAACACCATCGTCATCTAGATCGAATGTGGCAGGCGCCCAAAATGAACAGTTTCCCGACCCCATGCACACTTCACGGTTTATTGCGATATCGATTGCCACTCCATTGCCTTTCGATTTTGTAGGGAGCAAGTCTCTAAGCCGGATACGACGCTACCGGAACCGCCCTACAATTCGGCGCTATGGCCGAAAAGCAGTGGGACCTCAAGTGGCGCCGTAGCAATCCTCACGAACTTCTAGCCGACCCCGCTCCGCGCGAGATCCGACACACGATCATCTCAGTAGACGACCATCTAGTCGAACCGCCTGGGATGTTCGATGGACGACTGCCAGGCAAGCTGGCAGGCCTGGCGCCCAAGGTCGTGGAGACGGTTGAGGGACATGAGGTGTGGGAGTTCGACGGGCGTATCTACTTCCAGGTCGGACTCAATGCCGTCGTAGGACGTCCGCGCGAAGACTGGCTAGTAGAACCAACCCGCTTCGAAGACATGCGGCCCGGTTGCTACGACCCAAACGCGCGCGCGCGCGACATGGACATCAATGGTATTTGGGCGTCCGTAAACTTCCCGAGCCAGATCACCGGATTCTGCGGTTCAGTCTTCTCACAATGCAATGATCAAGAACTGGGCTTGGCCGTGACGCGCGCGTGGAACGACTGGTTCTTCGAGGAGTGGTATGGCGCGCAACCCGATCGCTTTGTTCCGATGGGCATCACGTTTCTGGGCGACCCCCAACAAGCAGCTGCGGAAATCCGCCGCAATGCCGACCGCGGCTTCACCGCCGTGACACTCCCAGAGCAACCCCACCGCATCGGCATGCCGAGCATTTTTTCGGGATGGTGGGATCCAGTTATTGAGGCATGTGTTGATACCGACACCGTGATCTGCTTGCACGTCGGTTCGACAGGCACAGCGGAACTCCCGAACGATGCGCCGGGGGTTCCCTTAAGCGCCATTCTTTTCGGCCAGCAATCACTTGCAACATGCGCAGAATGGCTGTGGTCTGGATACCCCGTCACGTATCCGAATCTGAAGATCGCTATGAGCGAAGGAGGGATCGGTTGGGTTGCGATGCTTCACGACCGGCTAGAGAACATCGTCCACCGCTCCGGGTATGGGAGGTACTTCCCCGGCGACGGAGCGATCCAGCCCGCGGAAGCACTGCACCGCAATTTCTGGTTCTGCACACTCGATGATCCATCGACTCTCGTTACGCGCGACATCGTGGGAGTCGACAAAATCATGTTCGAGACCGACTATCCACACGGTGACGGCACATGGCCCGATTCGCAACAGGTCTTCAGCGATGTGTTCGGCGCACTTCCAGCAGATGAGGTCGCGAAGATCAGCCACGAGACGGCAGCAGCGCTATTCAGGCACCCGCTTCCGCTGGCCGATACTCCTCATGCCACCGGAGTGCGGCGCTTGTAGTCGTAACTCTTAGCATTGTCGCCCTACGGCGCGTCGAAAACCACGGGGAGCGTCGTGGGCGAACGGAAACGCTGGCCATGTATGTGGACGTCGTCGGCATCCCAACGGTCCGGGTCTGGTCGAAGATTCGGGCATCGCTCCAACAAGCGATTCACCGCGGTGGCCATCTCCATGCGCGCTAGGTGCATGCCTAAGCACATGTGCACACCGACACCGAAACTTATGTGCGGAACCAAATCTCGGAAAATGTCGAACGAGTCGGGATCATTCCATCGAGTCGGCTCGTGATTCGCCGATCCAACATTGACCGTCACCATCTCCCCTACCTTGACCGTCACGTCCCCTACCTGTGTTTCGCGCACACATTCTCGCGAGGTGATGAGCAGTGGTGGTTCCCACCGGATTGATTCCTCAATCGCAGTTGGCATAAGAGAACGGTCGTCGCGCAACTTTGCGAATTGCTCTGGGTTCGACAGGAGACCGAAAAGGAAAGATCCTGTAGCGCGATACGTGGTTTCGGCACCCGCTGGAAGCAGAAGCCGCAAGAACGACAGGATCTCTTCGTCACCCAAGCGTTCGCCGTCTAACTCGGCTTGCGTCAACTCGCTGATGATGTCAGTACCAGGGCGCGCACGGCGCTCATCGATGACGACTTCGAAGTAGTCGCGAAGTTCTGCGCTTGCGGTGATGCCTTCGTCCGGACGGACCGAAACATTGATCACGGCGAGTGCGCGCGGATGGAAAAACGGGTGGTCTTCGCGTGGGAGGCCGAGTACTTCAGCGATGACCATCGCCGGATAGCGATATGTGAACTCCTCTACCAACTCCGCACTGCCACGTTCCGCGAAACCGTCGATCATCTCGTCGACTACCGGTCCGACCAGATCTGCATCCCAATGGGCGAGGCTCTTTTGGCGGAATCCTTGTGCGACCAGTGAACGAAGGCGCCCGTGTTCCGGCTCGTCCATGCCGACCAACGGGTACGGACCCATAACGACGCTCATCAATTCGCGAATTGCTCCCGACGGAAAGGACTGGTTGTCGCGCATCACCTGCGAGACGAGGTCGTACGAATAGACCTCCCAATCGCCGTCGCCATTGAAAGCTACCGGCGAGTCCGTCCGCAGGGCGTGGAAAGCC
>SHUZ01000109.1 GCA_009694415.1 Acidimicrobiia bacterium | reverse complement strand
CATTCAAGCCTGGGCTATCGGCCGCCCGCGCCGCAGGCTTGGCTTCGAAGCCAAGCCTGCGGCGCATCCGATCCTGCTTCACTGGAGATGATCCATTGAGGTCGGTGGTACTCTCTCTCTGCCGCTGGACCTAAATTGCAAGCAGTTCATTGACACGGACCTGGATGTCCGTAATATGACCGTTATTATCGACACTACATACTTGGATGCGGGCATGGGGACGAGAACACTGAAGGACGAATTGGGGTTGCCACTCAGCAAACAAGTGATCGCCACGCGCAGGGACTTGCACCGCAACGCGGAGCCGGGCTGGTGCGAATTCCGGACCTCAGCCAAGATTATTGAAATGCTGAAGGCGTTGGGTTGGGAAGTGAAATTCGGACCTGATGTCGTGGACGCGAAAGCGCGCATGGGCGTGCCGCCGGCTGAGGAGTTGGCGAAGTACTACCATCGGGCTCTTGAATCCGGCGCGGACTCGGGAATACTCAAGAGGATGCATGGCGGCTTCACTGGGGTCGTTGCAACGCTTCGGGGCACCCAGGCTGGTCCTACCATCGCCCTGCGCTTCGATATCGACGCTAACCTCGGCCCCGAAGCCACTACTGAAGACCATCTGCCCTCGAAGGAGGGTTTCTCCTCGATCAACTTCGGTATCCACCACAATTGCGGGCACGACGGGCACGCTGCGATTGGCCTCGCGGTTGCGCGTGTCGTGGCAGAAGCGAAGGCGTCGCTGCGTGGGGAGATACGACTGGTGTTTCAGCCGGCCGAAGAGGGGCTTCGGGGAGCAGTGTCGATGGTTTCTGCAGGTGTGCTTGAGGGTGTGGACTTCTTCATGGGATGTCACGTCGGCGTCCAAGCCTTGAAGCTGGGCGAAGTGATCACCGGCTACCGCAATATCCTGGCCAGTGTGAAGATTGACGTAACTTTCCGCGGGAAGAACGCGCACGCAGCTATTTCGCCTCATGTCGGCAGGAATGCATTGCTGGCCGCGTGCGTGGCCACCCAGAACCTGCTCGCAATCCCACGCCATGGGGACGGCGAGACCCGTGTGAATGTGGGCCTTCTATCGGGAGGCGAGTCGCGCAACGCCATTCCAGCTTCTGCCAAGCTGTCCGCCGAGTTGCGGGGCGATACGGCGACCATTCTCGATCACCTTGAGGAACGTGCAGAGAACATCCTCCAGGGCGCTGCACTGATGCAGGGGGTGCAGGTGACGACGAGTAAAGTCGGCGGCTCGTGTGCCGCAAGCAGCGACCCCGAGATGATGGAACTTGTGGCCGATGCGGCCCGTGCCGTGAAGGGCGTTACCGCGATCAAGGGCGTGTGCGACTTCAAAGGGAGCGATGATGCCGCGACAATGATGGATGCGGTTCAAGCGCAGGGGGGCAAGGCGGTCTACTTCGGGCTGGGGACAGAACTGCGGGATGTCCACCACAACCCGTACTTCGACTTTGATGAGCGTATTTTGCCGATCGGTGTGGAAGTCTTCGTCGAGGCGCTCAAGCGCGCTGGAGTTCTGCTCGATGAGCGACTTTGACCTCGTCATCAGGAATGGCGTGGTCGCGCTCCCCGCGGGCGCGGCACGTGTCGACATCGGCATCATGGCAGGGAAAGTCGCCGCGGTTACAGACCAAGGCAATCTGAAAGGGACGGAAGTCCTGGATGCGAGCGGGATGCTGGTGTTCCCTGGCGCGATCGATATGCATGTCCACTTCCGCGAGCCGGGATTCGAGGATAAGGAGGATTTTCTGCACGGAACGGCCGCGGCGGCGTGTGGTGGTGTAACGACCATTTGTGACATGCCCAACACCCATCCGCCCGTTACCAGTCCAGATCGTTTCGCAGAAAAGCTTGCGCGTGTATCGAAAAGCGCCCATGTCGATTTTGCCCTTTGGGCAGGCGGAGTGCGGATCGAGCACTTTGCCGCAATGGACGAGCTTGGCGCGATCGGGCTCAAGGTCTACATGAACCGGGCGTTGAGGGCCATGGAGCCTTACGCAGGCGAGTTGGCGATGCCGGACGACGCAACCTTCGTAAAGACGCTCAAAGCGGCAGCGGGGCTCGATTGGCCTGTTTCAGTACATGTCGCCAACTCCGCTATCGACGAAGCCGCACGCGAAGATTATCAGACATCGGGTTCGGTCGACCCGATGGATGTGTGCTGCTCGTTCCGCTCTCCGGAAAGCGTTGAGGCGCTCAGCCGCGCCGCGCTGTTTGCGCGACTGGCTGGGGCCCGGCTGCATATCGCACACATCTCGCTTAATGCACTTGCGGCGTTAGACGCCCTGGTAGAGGCGCGCAACCGTGGCGCGAAAGTGACTGCGGAGATCGTGCCTCCCGCGCTGAGCTTTGAAGAATTGCCCCGCTTGGGTGCAATGGGCATCCCGTTCGCTCACGCTCCCGGGGAGCTGGATCGGTACTGGAACGCTCTTGCCATGGGCGTGATCGATGTCGTCGCAACAGACCACGCGCCGCACACCCGTGCTGAAAAGGAGGCCGGTCGGGCGAACCCATGGAAAGCGCCGCCTGGTTACCCGGGCGTGGAGACCTCTCTGCCCATTCTTGTCGACGCGATGTTGCATAACCGCATCAGCATCGAAGTGCTGGTCAAAGTCATGTCCGAGAACCCCGCGCGCATTCTGGGACTGGAAAGCAAGGGCGCAATTCTTCCGGGTCGCGATGCGGATCTCGTGCTGGTGGACCCCGAAGCGGACTGGGTTGTCGACGAGACCAGACTTCATAGCAAGTCCGGTTGGAGCCCCTTTCAGGGCCGTCGACTCAAAGGGCGCTTACGTTTGACGATGCTGCGCGGAAACGTCATCGCACGGGATGGGGAGATTACAGCCGCTCGCCCTCTTGGGCAGCAGTTGCGAAGAATGCGGCCTTTGAACGAGACAGAGTCACGCATTGCGCGAGGCTCGACTGGCCAGCTTAGAAGGCTGCTTCGCGGCGGCAAGACTTCTAAGGTACCTGTTACAACGTCGCGATAACTGATTTTCAACCTTGGAGGGAGAAGGTAATGAAGCTCATGTATATTCTCTTTAATGGCCTTCGCGCGTCTCGATCTGTGCTCGCTGTGTCGGCCCTCACGGCGATTGGTTGCTGCTTCAGTGTAGGAGCGACTTTCGCTCAAGTCGCGGCCACGCCAAAGCCGGTGGGGACTATCACCCTTGGATGGGTCAAGTCCACGGCGAACCTGATAGCCTACGTGAGCCCGCAGATCAGCGCGAAGTACGGTCTCAAGATCGAGTCGGTGAATTTCAACACGGCAGTGGACATTTCCACGGCGATGATCAGCGGCCAGATTGACGTGGGTCTCCTGACCCCGATTCATCTCATTCGCGCCGTTGACACCAAGGTCGATTTTGTTCAGATCGCTGGCAACGCGCGCGGCAACACGGGTATCGTCGCTGCTAGGAAGCTGGGGTTGAAACAGGACGACTGGGATGGATTGAAGCAACTCATCAAGCAACGCAAACCGCGCGTGGCGTCTTCGCGTGGGTCGATCAATGAATTGCTGGCCATTGCCGAGTTTGCCAAGAACGGCATCAATGTGAACAGAGATCTCGATTTTGTGAACATCGCGAACTTCGGCCAGCATCCCCAGGCCCTGCGTTCCGGGGAGTTCGACATGATCGTCACGCTCGAGCCACTGGTTTCGTTGGTGACAGTCGACGGCGTCGGCACCTTGTTCTCGCGGCCATATAACACCGCTGCGGGGGACTTGAACACCAACTACGTCGTTGGTCGGGACTGGATGTCTAAGAACCCGGAAAAAGCGCAGGCTTTCGTAGCGACGATCGTGGAGGCCTCGCGACAGCTCGTCGGTGACAAAAAAGCAGAGTTCGACGCAGCAACGAAACTGACCGGCATGAAACCGGAGGTGTTGGGGGTCGCACTGGCCGGCAACCGTTACGAGGTGCGCAATGGATTGCCCCAGATGCTGGAAATGGCGCGCATTGCGTATGAATTCCAGTACACGACTCGCAATGTAGCTGCGGATCTTCCGAAGGCGGTGGACGATCGCTTCCTGCGGGCACTGGGGATTGTTGAGTGACTTCGGGGGCACAAGTTCCGCGTCTGATATCCACCTCACGCCAACGGCATAGCGGCAATACGGTCCCCTTGGCGTAGATATTGGCTAAGTTCATGCGCGGGTTCGAACTCGAAGTGCAACATCGGGTAACGGCGGGGGAAGCGGGCGAGATGCGATAGCATCCGTTCGCCTTACCTGAAGGCCAACGACCATGCCACGGTCAGTCACGAGACCCTCTATAAGCACATCTACGCCGACAAGCGGACCGCGGTGGCAGCTGCACTGCCTTCTGGGAGCAGTTAAACTCCCGTCATAACAGCGTTACATTTCAGACTTGAATCCGCCATGGGAAAAGGCTCTATGGGTACTGATTCCAAGGCTGTACGGACGCCAGCATCCGCCTCGAGAGTCGGTCCCGCAATGGGCCAGTTTCTCGGGACGTTGCGCGAGACGAGTATCGGACTGGTTGTCCCGGGCCTGTTCATCCTGGTATGGTGGATCGCGGTTGCAGCGGGCGTGTTTCCGGAGGCGGTACTTCCATCGCCTCTCGCTGTGGGCAGGGCCCTCGTCGAGTGGGCTTTTGGAGCGCGTGATGCGGGGCCATACTCGGGCACTCTGATCGACGGGATCGCGGCCAGTGGCCAGCGGGTACTGGTGGGTTACTCGATTGCCAGTATTCTCGGCGTACTGATCGGTGTGCCGACGGGCTTTTTCCCTCTAGTGGGCAAACTCCTGGATCCACTGATTCATCTCTTGCGCCCGATCCCCGTCACGGCGTGGGTACCGCTTTCGCTGATCTTCTTCGGTTTCGGCTTCAAGGGCGCAGTGTTCCTCGTCGCCTTTGGCTCCTTTTTTCCGATCGTAGTCAATACGATCGAAGGGGTTCGGGGCGCTAACCGCATGTTGGTTAAAGTCGGGGGGATGCTGGGGGCAAGCAAGTTCGAACTATTGCGCTCGTTTATCCTTCCGGCGTCCCTGCCTGCCATCTTCGTCGGTCTACGCCTGGGGATTGGACTCGCCTGGGTGTTGGTGATCGTCGCGGAACTCATGAGCGTAAAAGCGGGCATCGGCTATACCTTGCTCGACGCCTACTCCTTCAATCGTTATGACGTCGTCATCGCTGCAATGATCATGCTTGGTCTGATGGGTTTCTTCTCGGACCGAATCATTGTGGGGATTCAGCGGGTTCTGCTGCGCTGGCATCAAGAGGTCAGCATCCATGCAGAATAACGTCATCGTCAGCTGTGAGCATCTTATGCGCAGCTTTACTTCAAAAGACATGGGAATAAATCATGTCCTGAGAGAAATCAACTTGCAGTTGAATCAAGGGGACTTTGTCGTCCTTATCGGTCCCTCTGGCTGCGGGAAGTCGACATTGCTCAACATTATCGCCGGCTTCGACAAGCCCACTGGCGGCACAGTGATGGTGCGGGGGGCGCCGGTCAGAGGTCCCGGCCCTGACAAGGCGATGGTATTCCAAGACTACGCGTTGCTCCCCTGGCTCAATGCGCGCGAGAACGTGGAAATCGGGCTGCGGCTTCAGGGCGTAGGCACGCGGGAGCGCCGCTGTATCGCGGACGAGTTTTTACGGCTTGTCGGTCTGGGCCATGCGGCAGAGAGGCCGGTTTATAAGCTTTCGGGGGGGATGCAGCAGCGTGTGTCGATCGCGCGTGCGCTTGCGTTGAAACCCACCGTGCTGCTCATGGATGAGCCGTTTGGAGCCCTCGACGCGTTCCAGCGTGCGATCATGCACAAGGAGCTCGTGCAGATCTGGAAGACCACCAATGCGTCAATTATCTTTGTGACCCATAGCCTGGAGGAAGCCCTCTTCCTAGGCAACCGGGTTGTGGCGATGACGCCGGGTGCGGTAGGCCTCACAGGCGAGATCTCCATCGATCTGCCACGTCCGCGGGACCCGATGTCCCTGGAATTCACCGCGTTGAAGCGGAAGCTCTTCGACATGATCACGGCGCACATACCCGATCGCACTGAGACATTCGTCGAGTAGCGCGCCCTCGGATCATGCGCATGCCCCATAAGAACCATGAAACAGGAACCATAAAACCGTGAAGATCGGGCTACATTACAGCTTCCAGGTTGCGACTAACGAGCACGCTCAGGATGTCATGCAGCAGGGACTGGAGGACATCGCCGCGGCGGACCGTGACGGCTTCTCCTCCGTAGTGTTCGCAGAACATCATTTCTTGGATGACGGTTGGTTGCCTCGGCCGTTACAGCTTGCAGCAGCTGCGGCGGCAGTGACCAAGACGATGCGTGTTGGAACCGATATTGTCGTGCTCGCGCTCCATCACCCCGTTGCGGTTGCGGAAGAAGCGGCCGTCGTCGACATCCTGTCCGGTGGTCGATTCATTCTCGGTGTTGGATTGGGATGGATCAAAAATGAGTTCGACGGATTCGGTGTGCCCTACAAGGGGCGCGCGGCAATCTACGAGCAATCTTTGGACATTGTGAAGCGCCTGCTCAAAGGTGAAACCGTCAGCAGTGCGCAAGGGCACTACCGTTTCCATGGTGCTCGCATTCGACCGCTTCCTGTCAATCCGAATGGTGTGCCGCTATGGATGGGCGCACTCGCTGATCCAGCGCTCCCTCGCATCGCTCGCATGGGCGATGCTTGGGTAATGCCTCCCGGTACCAAGCTGAAGGATCTCGTTCGGCAGAAGAGCATTCTGACGGAGGCGCGCGCAGCGGCTGGGTTGCCCATGTTTAAGGAGCAGCCGCTGCGCCGTGAGGCCTTTGTGGCCGAGACGGACGAGAAGGCATGGGAGTTGTACGCTCAGGGGCTGCGACATGAATACGGAGACGTCTATCGGCCGCTGCATCCGACTTACCCCGGCAACGATACGCTCGATAACCTGCGCAAGTGGGGAGAAGATGTCTTTGTTGTCGGTTCGCCGCCGACAGTGGCCGATGAACTGAGGCGTTATCAAGCCGAGATTGGCGCGACCGAGTGCCTGGTGCGCTTTCAGCTTCCCGGTGTGCCTCGGGGCGCAATTCGGGACTGCTTGCTAGGGTTCCGCGAGGTGATGTCAATCCTCAATCGTGACTAGCGCGCTCGGGCGGCGCACCGTCCGTGAGCAGCGTTCGCCCTGGAAGGCAATACGTTCAGCAACATTGAGCTATACGAAATGCTTCATGACGAACCGCTCGACAGATTGGGCGATGCAGCGGCCCGGCTTTGGGACCAGGGGTACGGCGCGATCGTCAGCTATTCACGAAATGACGCAGGCTGATCCATTAATTGCGGAGCACAGGGCCGGATGGCGAAAAAAGACCCGAGTTCCTCGCGGGACGCGGGAACTCGGGGTAAAGGAGGATCAGGACCCCGAGAATCCCGGAATCTAGTTTTTTACCAATAGCGGCTCACGGGACGACATAATCCCCATTGTGCACCGTCACACCAAGGCCGATGGCGCAGCCGCTACTGCTGCGCGACAACGAGGTGATTCAGTGGGGTCCGCGAATGTCGGCTCCTGGCCGGAAGCCGACATTCAGAAATCACCGAATTTGGCCGATTTCGGTGGTTTTCGCGGCGCTGCGCAATTGAGCTTCGATGGGTTCCAGACGCCCCGTGCGTGGCCGAGAGCTGTAATTCGTACTTGAGCGCTGCGGTATGCAGAGCGGGGCGTTGGGACCATACACTCGCTGAGATAGCAGAGTCCGGAGGGGTGATAGGATTCGCGCCTGCGCTCAGCGGACACTACTACGTGGGTAAGAACGTGGGTAGCCGGGCCTGATAGGTAATAACATATTTAATTTCAATAACCTATAAGGTATTGTGGCGGACGTCCGCTCCGCCAACATCTAATCCCATGTTCGATCTCGTAACCAAGCACAAGCGCCTCCTGCAGATCCTTCTCGGGCTGATCACGATCCCGTTCGCGTTTTTCGGCCTGGAGTCCTACACGCGCAGCGTGGGCAGC
>SHUZ01000108.1 GCA_009694415.1 Acidimicrobiia bacterium | reverse complement strand
GTGGTTTACCCGATTCGCACCCCAAGCCCGACTCCTCCCCCATAATCCGAGGGCGATCTCGGCACGTTGCGGGCCCTTATAGGGCCCGCAACGTGCCGAGAAGTCTGGATCGAGCAGCCCGAACCCTCGCTGCGACTCTTTGTGAGAGCGCGTCTACCTCTGACCAGGTAAAGCGATGAACTAGCCAGCCGAGATCAACGATCTCGTTCTGGCGGACTCGATCGTGCCGGAACTCCCGCAACCCCGTGTGCGCCGCAAACCCATCTACCTCGATCGCATATTTGATCTCCGGGTATGCGAAGTCCACTCGCCCAACAAATCCTCCGCGACCGTCCAGGATCGTGTGCTCTAAGACGGGGAGTGGAACCGCGTGCCGCTGCAACAGCGTGACCATGCGGGCTTGAAGCGCGCTTTCAGCCACTGGTCCATCCATTCTTTCGGCAAGCAGCCGTCTGATTACTCCAGCGCCAGACCTACCGCGCCGCGCAACTGCAATGCGCGCGAACTCAGCTTCTCGCAAGGTGAGCACTCGGGTGCCAATCGCGCGATCGAGCATCCGTCCTACATTGCCAATGGTCATTACGGCACCCACGTCGACGAGTGTGCGCGCGGGGCTGGTCACTATCAGTCCGTTGACCGTCGTGGTCCAACGTTCGGTCAGGTCCGCCAACCTATGAACCGTCACACCATCTAGTTCGGGAGAAGTGTCTCGAGGAACAGTGATCTCGGTCAGATCTCCCCGACGCGACCAAAGCCCATGTATCGCTGCGGCCGAACGGTGAGAGACGGCGGCGCCAGGTCCGACAGCCATGCACGCTGCAAGATGCCGTTGGTCCCAAGTGTCAGGAGCTCCAGCAATCGAATACACCGCGTCATGAAGTTCTAACCAGCGCCCGGTGTTCAAACGCACTTTGATTGCGCGGTCCGTGAAACCAAGTTGAAGCGCCTGGCTTCGTGAAACGAGGGAGTGCTGAATTGTTGCGATCCTTGCAACTGCATTGTCATCCATGGGCCAAGGCTGCACCAAGGGTGTGACAGTCAGTCCTAACTCCAGACCCCAGGGCGATCTCGGCACGTTCGGGGCCCTATAAGGGCCCCGAACGTGCCGAGATCGCCCTTGTTGGGGTGCTGGCTTACGATTACCTCGTGGACCGGCAGCCAACCCCGATCGGGCGTCGTGTGTTCATCGGCTCCGTGGCCCTCGGCGTGGTCGGAGTTGTCTTCGGCTCCCGAGCGCAAGGCTGGCTCGAGCGCGCCCTGGCACCCGTCCTAGAAAAAGACGGCAGCGGCCTCTCCGGTCTTGTGCCAGTCGGGCGATTTCGCATCTACACCGTGACCGATGAATTGCCCTCGATGCCAAAGAGCCAGTACAAGCTTCAAGTTGCTGGGCTCGTCGATGCGCCGTTCACCATTGACTATGCCGGCCTTCTCTCCATGATTCCCACATCGCTCACCCGCGACTTCCAATGCGTGACGGGCTGGCGTGTGCGCGACGTGGTTTGGCAAGGCATAAAACTGCGCGACTTGTTAGATCGAGCGGGTGTCAACGCTGAAGCCAAGGCTGTGCGTTTCACCAGCTTCGACGGCGTTTACACCGAGAGCCTCACGCTGCGCCAAGCCATGCGTGACGACATGTTGGTTGCATATCAGCTCGAAGGAGAAGACATCTCTGCCGCTCATGGCGGGCCCGTTCGACTCTATGCCGCGCCGATGTACGGCTATAAGAGCATCAAGTGGATGGACCGCATCGAACTCGTTGCCGAAGTCGAGCCCGGATACTGGGAAAAACGTGGGTATGACGTCGATGCATGGGTAGGGAGGTCGAACGGTCGTGACGACGACGCAATCTGATCACGACATAGAGCCTTCAAGCGGCGAGACCGTTAGCGGCGTGTCGCGGTTTCACCGAGCCGAACGGATCTTCCATTGGCTGAACGCCGTCCTGTTCGCACTCGTTATGGCGACCGGCGCAATCCTCTACGTCGGTGAACTATCGGCCATCGTCGGCCGGCGCGAACTCGTGCGTGCGCTTCACGTATACGGCGGGCTCGCGATCGCTGTCCTCTTTTTGGCCGCGGTAATTCCACGGTGGGGCTTGCCTCTAAGGGCCGACGTACGCCGCCTCCTGTCGGGAGGAGAAAAATTCAACAGGGGTCAGCAGGTAAACGCGTCGTTCATGATGGCGGCGGTTGTCGTCTTCGTCGGCACTGGCAGCGTGATGCGTTGGTACGAACCGTTCTCCCTCAATTGGAGAACCGGCGCGACCTTCGTGCATGACTGGTTTGCGCTGGTGACATTGCTCGCGGTCATCGGTCATGTGGTCTTCGCGTTACTAAATCCCGACTCGATGAGGGCAATGACCGGCCGCAAGCCATTCTCGGCACGTTCGAGGCCCTATAAGGGCCCGGAACGTGCCGAGAACACTCGGGGTGGGTCTGCGGGGGGGACGTAGGCTCGTTGGGTGAACACCGATCCACAAACAATCCTCTTGCCGGCCGAACTTCGTCCGAGCGACGGCCGCTTCGGGTCTGGGCCGTCGAAGGTACGCGACGATGCGATCACCGCTCTCGCATCAAACGCACACAACTTCATGGGGACATCACACAGACAGCAAAACGTCCGAACGGTGGTCGGGCGCGTTCGCTCCGGCCTCTCTGAACTCTTCTCCCTCCCCGATGGATACGAAGTGCTCCTTGGCAATGGCGGCACGACCACGTTCTGGGATGCCGCAACCTTCGGACTAATCGAGCGACGTAGCCAGCACCTCGTCTGCGGGGAGTTCTCCGCCAAATTCGCGACGGCCGTTGCCGCCGCGCCGCACCTCAATGAGCCCATCGTCATCGAAAGTCCAACTGGCACGCGACCAAGCGCGGTTGCGAGTGCCGACGTAGACGCTTACTGCTGGGTGCAGAACGAAACATCAACCGGTGTGATGCTCCCCATAATGCGTCCCGTCGGCGCAACTGATGACCAGCTCGTGCTCGTCGACGCTACCTCCGGCGCTGGCGGATTGCGTTTCGACGCGACGCAATGCGATGTCTATTACTTCGCACCCCAAAAGAGTTTCGGGTCAGATGGCGGGATTTGGTTGGCCGCCGCTTCTCCTGCTGCAATTGACCGCATCGGGGCAACCGTGCGGTGGACACCGGCGAGTCTTGACCTCGCAATCGCACTCGCACAGTCACGCCTTAATCAGACTTACAACACCCCTGCGCTCGCGACGCTGTTCCTGCTTGCCAATCAAGTCGAGTGGATGTTGGCCAACGGCGGGCTCGAGTGGTGCGCGCAACGCTGCGATCGAAGCGCGCAATTTCTCTACGGATGGGCCGAAGCAAGTGAGGTCGCGACTCCGTATGTAGTCGACCCAACCGAACGCAGCACCGTGATCGGCACAATCGACTTTGCTGAGTCGATCAACGCATCGGACATTGCGGTGGCATTGCGCGCCAATGGAATCCTGGATACGGAGCCCTACCGCAAACTTGGACGCAACCAACTACGCATCGCGATGTTTCCAGCGATTGAACCAGACGACATAGAGACGGTCACTCGCGCGATCGACTTCATCGTTCAACGGCTCGCGTAGAAATTGAACTCGGCGAGGTGATCCAACCAGACGGCTTAGTAGCAATCGTGAAGCGCGATTGCCCTACTTGCGTATTTATCGCACCCGTACTCGCAGACATGCGCGAGCGGTCAGGTCTGACATTGACCATCTATTCGCAAGACGATCCCCTGTTTCCTGAATCGACCCACGGGTCACTCGATGACACGGACCTTGTTGTTTCGTTCGCACTGAATATCGAAGCGGTACCCACGCTCTTACGATTTAAGAACGGCGTCGAGGTGGCGCGCACCGTCGGATGGAGCCGTGAACACTGGGAAGAGATCTGTGGAGTCTCCGACCTGGGAGTTGGACTAGCTCCCTTCAGGCCGGGTTGTGGATCGCGCACTCAGGAACCAGCGATAGCCGAAGCGCACGACCTCGCAGCCCATACCGCAGCTCTCTCTGCGCGCTGGGTTTCGATAGGCGAGGAAGAAGACGAGTTCGAAGCAACGTTTGATCGAGGGTGGTCCGACGGATTGCCACTGGTCCCTCCGACAACTCTGCGCGTAGCGAGAATGTTGGCTGGGACCAATAGGGCACCACACGACATCGTCGCCGTTGTCCCGCCGAATCTTGTTGAGTGCACTGTCGAGAAGGTTGCGATCAACGCCGTCATGGCTGGTTGTCGTCCCGACTATCTCCCAGTCGTGCTGGCTGCGGTTGAAGCGAGCTGCACCGATACCTTCAACATGCACGGGCTACTTGCCACGACATACTTCAGCGGACCCGTCGTGATAGTGAACGGTCCAATCAGTAAGGCGATCGGCATGAACAGCGGCATAAACGCTCTCGGCCAAGGCAACCGCGCCAACGCGACAATAGGCCGAGCACTTCAGTTGGTTATCCGCAATGTTGGCGGTGGCCGCCCAGGCGGTATCGATCGCGCGACGCTCGGCCAACCGGGGAAGTACACATTTTGTTTCGCTGAACACGAGGGAACTAGCTGGGGAACCATTGCGACCGAACGCGGCTTCACGCCAACACAGAACGTAGTAACCATCTTCGCTGGCGAAGGTGTGCGCGGTGTAGTCGACCAACTGTCGAGAACTCCGGAATCACTAACGCGCTCGATCGCAGAGTGTCTCCTAACTACAGCGCACCCAAAACTCGCCGTCGCGTTCGATGCGATGTTGATTATCTCTCCCGAACATCTACGAGTCTTTGAAGAGGGTGGGTGGTCGCGACAACGGTTTCGCGCCGAACTCGAAGAATTGTTGTTACTCGACGGCGGCGCACACTCGCGAGGGAGCCGCGAGATCATGGAGGGCATGCCAGAGGAACTCAGTGAAATGCAGTTGCCCAAGTTCCGCGAACGCGGGCTGCTAATCGCTCACGCCGGCGGTGCGGCCGGTCTGTTCTCCGCCATCGTGGGAGGATGGGTCGGTGGCTCGCTCGGTAGCGAGTCCGTAACACTGGAGATCGATCAATGACATACCTGCTGGATCCGACCGGCGAGTCCGCGCCCGCCACGCGCGAGTGCACGGAGCGACCTCTCTCTCTCAAAGGTCTAACGATCGGCTTGCTCGATATACGGAAGGCACGCGGAGACGTGTTCCTCGACCGGATCGAGGCATTGCTCACGGAACGCTCATTTTCTGTATTGCGTTTCTCCAAACCAACCTTCACCAAAATTGCGCCGATCGACCTCCGCCATGAGATTTCGACGAAGTGCGATGTTGTTATCGAGGCCTTAGCCGATTGAGGATCGTGTACGTCGTGCAGTGTGCACGACATCGTCAACCTCGAGGCGCTTGGCATACCCGGCGTGTTCGTGGCGTCAACCGAGTTCATTACCGCAGCCGAAACACAGGCCCTCGCTCTCGGCGCTGATCCAGCGCGGGTTTTCGTAGACCACCCAATCCAAGATCGCACCGATTCTGAAATCGCGATGCTTGCCGAAGAATCCCTAGACGCCATCATCGCGGAAATAGTCCGCGACTGAGTCAAGGAGTTAGCAGTGCCAGCAGTATTCGTCCACGGTGTTCCAGACACGGCTGGTCTATGGGGGCCGTTGTTGGGTCATCTCTCACGTGACGATGTCGTCGCGGTAACGCTTCCCGGATTCGGTTGCGCGACACCGACCGACTTCAACGCGACCAAAGAGGACTATGTCGATTGGCTGATTGTCGAATTGGAAAAGATCGGTGAACCGGTCGACCTTGTCGGTCATGATTGGGGTGCGATTTTGGTACAGCGCGTTGCCGCCGTCCGGACAGATCTGGTGAAGACCCTCGCCAGTGGCAGCGGACCATTAGACGAGGAGTACGAGTGGCACGCGATGGCCCAGGCGTGGCAACAGCAAGAGGTTGGTGAACAGATTTTCAGTGCGTTGTTAGCCCAGCCATCCGAAGCGCGCGCAGAAATGTTCGTCGCCGGAGGAGCGACGTCGGACCTCGCTGCTTCGCAGGCAGAGCATCTCGATGAACGAATGGGGCGTTGCATTCTTTCTCTCTACCGCTCCGCCGTCACCGTTGGCGCTGAATGGCAAGCGTCTGTCGAAGCGATGGACCAGCGGCCGACACTCGTAATGTGGGGAGCGGACGATCCGTACTGTCCGCCGCGATTCGCCGAACGACAAGCCGAACGAACAAGCGCGCGACTCGTGGTTTTCGACGAGTGTTCTCACTGGTGGCCGTCAGAGCGCGCCCAAGAAACCGCGCTCGCTCTCGAACAACTTTGGACCACCGTCTAGGCCGCTTGTCTTCACAACGCCGATAGTGCTTCCCACCCGTCAGGTGGAGGATCCATCCGCCAGTGTTGTTCAGGCGCATCCAACTTTTCGTCGATCTTCCAGTCCGCTTCCAAGGCACGCAACTGCGACACGTAATGGGCCAGCGCCTTCGCTCGAAGATCACCGCTTGCATCGATCGGCACTACGGCAGGAGTCGGCCACAAGTTCGCGCGAAACAATTGTGAAACACGCCAAGCGAGCAGACCTGGAATGTGTTTATAACCCATGTCTTCGTAACAGAACCATGAAATGTCAAGCATGCGGTCGCGAACCGCCATGGCGGCGACATGTGTTACATCATGATCCGGATTCCCGAGACCGAACGGCGCGAACACTGCCGTCGGTTGCGCTGCGCGGATAGATGCTTCGAGAACATCAACCGTTGCTGAAGCCGTTATCCAATCCGCTCGATCTAGATACTGATGTTCAACAAAATCGAGCCACACCGGCGAAGCGCCAAGTTCGTTGAGCGCTCGGCGATCCTCCTCGCGCCGCAGTGCAAGGACGTCATCACCTGCCTTGAAACCAGCAAGCCCGTCCCAACGCGTCGGCGTTTGCGAATACTCCGCAGGTCCACCCGCGAACAGTGTCACGACAGTCGCACCAGGGTGGCAAGAGAGCAGGCGCCCGCAACCAAGCACTGCGTCGTCAAGGTGCGGCGATACCACGACGATCCGCGCCAGTTCATCGGGAGCCACCAAACCCCATTCGCGCATCTCTACGACTGCATCTGACATTACGGCAGCATGTCATGCCAGACTAAACGCCAGCGTTTCCAGCACCTACAATGCTTGCCTCCCTAGGAGTTATCTATGCCCCGAAGCGTCCGAATAAGCCTCTTCATCTCAACGATGACAATCGCTTTCTCCTTCGCGTTCGCGTCACTAAAACAACCCGGCACTTCGAGTGCTTCGCCAAACACGGGAACTTCGGTGCAATCAATTGCCGACTCGACAACCTCTACCTCACCACCAACAACCACGACAACCACGACAACCACGCTACCGCTCGTACAACCCTCCCCCGACTCTCCCCTAATCGGCACCGACGGTTCAGCGCCAGTCGTCAGTCGCGTACCAACTGCTGACAGAGTGATCTTTCTAACGATCGACGATGGACTAATCCGAGATCCAGAAGTTGTGGCAATCCTGAAGCGTGAACAAATCCCAGTAGCTCTATTCATAAATCCCGGACCGGCTACAGATGGGCAGGCATACTTTCGCGAACTCGTCGATTCCGGCCTCGCTACGGTGGATGCACACACGACAGACCACGCATCGCTTCGCGGCCGGTCGTTCTCAGAACAACAAGCGAGAGTGTGCAGCACTACCGATCTCTTCACTGAGATGTTCGGACGTAGGCCAACATTGTTCAGACCGCCATTTGGCGAATGGGACGAGACGACACGCAAGGCAGCGGCATCGTGTGGCCTGCGCGCGGTGGTCATGTGGAAAGGAGCAACGAACGATGGGCGAATCGACCTGCAAGACGGCAGCCTTACACCGGGTGACATCATCCTCATGCACTTCCGCCTCGATCTCGCAGGGAACTTGGAACTCATGATCGCCAAGGCCCGCGCTGAAGGGTTCCGATTCGGTCGCCTAATCGACTACATCGGTGGAGACGACGATAAAACAATTTGACAAACTT
>SHUZ01000107.1 GCA_009694415.1 Acidimicrobiia bacterium | reverse complement strand
AGACGCGGGCGGTGTTCGATCGGTACAACATTGTCAACGAGCAGGAACTCCTCACGGCCGGACAGCGGCTGGCGGCCTACCTCGCCGACGAGAAGCCCAAGAACACGCCCGGCGCGCCCTGAGCCCGTCTCTCGCGCCTGCGCCCGCCGTGGGACAGCCCCAATGGCAGCGTTTGGGGCGCACCGTCAGACGGCCAGGTGTCAGTGGGTGTCGGTGTAACGTGAGGTGTGATGAAGAAAGCGCCCGCGGGCGCAATCGTGACGCAACTGGCGCCGCTCGTCGGCGGGCGCGGCGAATGAAGCCGTCGCTGGCCGAGTTGAAGAGACGGACAATGGCGCCGAGTTCTGCAGCCGCGCCATGCTGACGTGGGCGCATGCCCGCGGCGTCACGTTGCGGCTGATTGAACACGGCAAGCCGAATCAGAACGCGTCTATCGAATCATTCAACGGCCGGTTCCGCGACGAGTGCCTGAACGAACACCTGTTCACGAGCCTGGGGCACGCACAGGTCGTGATCGAGGCGTGGCGGCAGGAATACAACGAGGAGCGCCCCTACAGCCACTGGGCGGGCTGGCACCCGCCCTCTACGCCAAGAAGCTAGCCCTCATACGGAGTACAGTCCCCCCAGACTCTAACTAAACCCGACTGCTACTGAAGACGGGGGGACGTCACATCCCGAAGGTTCAACTCCGGATAGAGTATCCGCGTGTCTGAATTCGAAACCAAGAACTGGAAGTCTTCGATTCCAGTTGACGAGCAAATAGTCATTCATCCCGACCCCCGCATTGTCGAGGCGTTTCAAAACATCGGTTACAGTCCTGAAGCCGCAATCGCGGATCTGATTGACAACTCGATCGACGCAGGCGCGCATGTCGTTCTAATTCGATTCCTCCGGACCAACGAAGAACTGCATACGCTGGTGGTTGCCGACAACGGCAAGGGAATGTCTGCGAGGTCACTCGACAGGGCCATGCAGTTCGGCGGTCAACGTCAGTACGAGCCGGGTGATCTCGGCATGTATGGCATGGGACTAAAGTCTGCGTCCCTGAGTCAGGCCGATAGCCTGACCGTTCTTACCCGTGCCCACGGCCACAGGCCCGTGGGCCGTCGATGGCGCGCCGCGGAGGCACGCGCCGGGTGGAAGTGTGATGTTGTCAGCTCTCACTTTGCCGCGTCAGAGCTCAATCGCCTGTGGCATTCGGACCTTCGACTGATTCACCGCGGAACGATCGTGCGCTGGGACGACGTGCGCGATTTTCGCAAGGCCGCCGGACGCGTCGACTCGTACTTACAGAAACTGCGAAAGACCCTTGGCGTTCATCTGGGCCTGCAGCTTCATCGCTTCCTCGAGGGCGACAAGCCACGACTGCGCATTATTATTGACTCCGCCAACCTCGATACCGGGCAACTGTCGCCGCCCGCGTCTGTCACGCCGCTCAACCCCTTTAGCTACCCACGGGCGGGCGCCAAGGGGTACCCCAAGACGTTCCACATTGATGTTCCAGGCATCGGGAAGCTGAAGGCGCAAGGGCACATTTGGCCACCGCGAACAAAAGTGGAGGGCTACAAGCTGGGTGGCGGTGCAGTCGCGCGCCGACAAGGTTTTTACTTCTACCGTCACGAACGTCTATTGCAAGCGGGAGGCTGGAATCAGTACCGGGATGACACAGAACCCCATTTGTCGCTCGCACGAGTTGAAATCGATCTCACGCCGGAGTTCGAATCGTTTTTTGCCGTTCGCTTCAATAAGTCGGCCATCGATGCGCCACGTTCCTTTGCTGATGCCTTGGACAACGCGCGCGCCAGCGATGGCACCACATTTCTGAATTACGTTGACAAGGCCATCGATGTCTATCGAGCGAAGCCGGAACGAGAACTCCCTGCCGTATTCGCGCCTGGCCGGGGGCTGCGAACCACTGTGGAAGCGGCAATCCGCCGGACCAGAACCGTACTGCCACGTCACCAGATCGATATCACGTGGGAAACATTACCAGCGCGCGAATTCTTTCGCCTTGACCGCCTGAACGATACCGTTATCTTGAACAAGACCTATCGACATATCCTACTCGCTGGACGACCTGCGTCTCGCGCCGACCTCCCCGTCATCAAAACACTCCTGTACTTGTTGAACGAGGATCTTTTTCATTCAGAACGTCAGAGCGGACTTGAGCGGGAGCGGCTGGCGTCATTTCAGGCCGCACTAATTGCAGCCGCAAAAGAGGAGATGCATTGAGCGCTCCGCCCACCGTGGACCGGCACCAGAGCTGGAACGAATTTCAGCTCCTGATGCACGCAGGGCATCCGGCGATTGTCACGATTCCAGGGCGACCGGACTGTCAGATGTTTATCGACGCGGGCGCAACTCGTATAGGGATACGCACGCCATGGAAGGGCGCTGCCCCGCTCAGTCCGATGGCTGAAATTACTGTCGGGACGACCCTGTTCCAACATGCGCCGCACCTTGAAGTGAGCACCTCCAATCGCAGTTTGATGCGGGAGTTTTATAGTTTTCTCTGCTCCATTGGGGATCGCATCCAGCTTGACGCTGTGCCTCCCGATCAGGCCGTCCGCGATTCTCTGCGCAGCTGGATGCGACTCCTTCAACAACTAACTGTCCTGAGTGTCGAACGTCAGCTCGGCCTCGTGGGCGAGCTGTGGATGCTGCGGCGCCTTGCCGGATCTCAAGGTTTCAAGTCAGCTTTGACTGCGTGGCGCGGTCACCTTGCCGAAGAGCACGATTTCGGACTGCCGTCAGTCGACATTGAAGTCAAGGCCACGGTCAGCGAACGGCGCGTGCATGTCATCAGCTCCCTGACGCAGTTAGTGCCCTCTCCAACGCGTCAGCTGTTCCTCCTCTCGCTGCAGTTCACAACAGGAGGCGGAGGGAACAACTCGTTTGGACTTCCGGACTTCGTGCCGGCGATTCACGCAGAACTGCCCGACCCTCTCAGGACGGCATTCGATGATCGACTCATCGCTTACGGTTGGAACCCCGAGCACATCGCTTATTACACTAAACACCTCCACCTGCGATCACTTCCTATCCTGTTGCCTATCGAACCCGAAGGGCCGGCCATTACGCCGACCGTGTTGCATGCTGCGATGCCTGCACGTTCGCAGCGCATACTCGAGGCGAGCTATCGGATCGACCTCACCGACCTTGGATACCCCGATGGGTCCCAGGACTTCCGCGCGGTGCTTCGTTAACCGTCATGTTGACTACATCGCAAGAGAGCCTCCTGATCGACACCTTAGGGGCGATGGGCCACGGGCCGCGACCTATGGAAACCGTGTTACGGGCACTTGCAGCCCAACCCGAGCTCGTTCCATCAGGGACGGAGCTAGCTGAACACATCTCGTCGTGCATTCAGGATGACCCCGCCTTGAACAGGTTGCGCGCTTCCCTCGTGGCCTGGGACGCCGTGGATGCACCGTGGACCGAACAGACCCTTAGGAATACGCGAGAACGGCGGGATCGCGTCTATGAACTGATCGGGGCTGCTCCGGAACTGCGGAAGGCCATCGACGACCGTCTACCGTATGCACCATGGCAACGACCGATTTTGATAGCCGTCAGGCACAGTCGTTGGTACGACGATCAAGTGCAGAGCGGCCGCGATTTCTACTGGTCAAGATATCGCGACTACCTTGAGAAGGTACGTGGCTTTCGTTCAACCCCTCTTCAACAGCTTGGCGAGGACACGACCCTTGTCGTTGAACGACTGGCAGACCCACGCCAACCGGAGGCGTATCAGTCGAAGGGTCTTGTGGTTGGCTACGTCCAGAGCGGAAAGACCGCCAATTTCACAGGGGTGATCGCAAAAGCCATCGATACGGGATATCGCCTGGTCATCGTGCTCTCGGGCGTCACGAACCTTCTTCGCCGGCAGACGCAGCGGCGGGTTGATATGGAGCTTGTGGGAAAGGAACAGATTCGCCCGAATGAGGAGGTGGACTCGGAGTTCGACTATGCGGATGACCCGCAGTGGGACCGGTTCATCACGTATGGCCAGAAACCTGTGGACATCGGCGGTGTTGAAATCATTCGACTCACCGGGGCTGGCTCGCAAGGAGATTTCAGGAGCCTCAAGCACGGCATCAAGACACTGGAATTTGAAAAGCGTGATCGGAGCAAACCGTTGTACGACGCGGCCAACCTGCCGTTCGCCGGTTGTCGACTGGTTGTGCTCAAGAAGAACGCCACGGTGCTGAAACGGCTGGTGAAAGACATAAAGCGCATCGGGACCGCAGCGTTCAGTGACGTTCCCGCACTGGTGATTGACGACGAATCCGATCAGGCATCGGTGAATACAAACAACCCCCAGAAGAAGGGCGGTCGCTCGACGGTAAACGCGCGAATCGGCGATTTACTGCGATTGTTGCCGCGAGGGCAGTACGTCGGCTATACCGCGACACCGTTCGCGAATGTCTTTGTCGATCCCGAAGACGGTGCGGACATCTTTCCCAAGGACTTTATCCACTCCTTGCGTCGCCCGAACGGCTACACCGGTATCAGCGATTTCCATGATCTCGATCGGGTGTTCGAGCGAGATGAGGACAAGACGATCGAAAACTCCAACGAGGCCGCGTACGTGCGTGGAATTCCGCGGAAACGTTTGGAAGCGGAAAGACGGCACGAGGATCCAGACCCCGATCGGCTCCAGGAGGCATTGGACTCGTTTGTGCTGACGGGAGCCCTCAAGTTGTTTCGGGCACGGCACAAAGTCGGGAGCGACTTCACGCACCATACGATGCTCGTGCATGAGAGTCAGTATCAACGCGATCAAAGCGCCACGCAGACACGCGTCGACCGACTGTGGTCACAGGCCGGCTACGAGGCCGGTAACGGAGTGCAGCGATTGCGCGCGCTGTACAACCAAGACTTTGGAATCGTTTCACGACACCACGCGACGGACCTTCCCTTCCCGGCGCGGTTTGAGGACCTGATTGGAGACTTGGGCGAAGCGATTCGGAGGATTGAGGCGAATGAGGGACCAGCCTACGTCGTCAACGGCAGCGATGAGGCGAATGACCCTGATTTTGACACCCGCAACGTGTGGAAGATCCTCATCGGCGGCGCTAAGTTATCGCGAGGCTACACTGTCGAAGGCCTCACTATTTCGTACTTCCGGCGACGCTCCAATACGACTGACACGCTGATGCAGATGGGGCGTTGGTTCGGGTTCAGAGCCGGGTACCGTGATCTCATACGGCTATACATTGGCAGAGAGGAGGCACTCGATAAGACGGGGAGGCAGCATCTTGACCTGTACGAGGCATTCGAATCGACGTGCCGCGACGAAGAAGCGTTCCGACAGCAACTCGAACGGTATGCGTATCCCGCCGACGGATCTGAGCCCATCACGCCCAAGGACATACCACCGCTCGTACTGAATTCGCACCCAAGACTCAAACCCACGAGCAAGAACAAAATGTTCAACGCGATTCTGCTCTCGCAGAATTTCGGCGGTCAATGGATCGAGCGAGCACGCCTCCTTGACACGGACATCGCTCACAATAAGGCGCTGCTCACGCAGTTATTGGAAGCGCACGCTTTCCTCGTTGGAGACACGACCGTCACGACCACGCAACGAATCACCTTTGGTGCGTGTGTCGGCATCGTTGGCCACACGACCGTTTTGGAGTTCTTGACAGGCTACCGATGGGCGGACCGAAAAGAGCTGAAGCTGGCTCTCGAATACCTTAAAGGCAAGGACATGGACCCCAAGGTTGACGACTGGGCTGTCATCCTGCCCCAAATCCAATCAGGCGATCCCGCTCCTTGGGTTGTAAGCGGCCGCCAGCTCATGGCTGTGCAACGCACCAGGATCGAAGGACGATTCAAGGCGTTCTCAGATCCGAATCACCGTGCAGTCGCTGAAATCATCGCAGGGCACACGAACTCCGGCCAGTTGAGCGGCGAATTCGGAAGAGGATTTATCGGGCAGCGCCGTGGGGCCATTCTCATCTATCCGACGTTTGAGCGGCATAACGCAACACGGCCGGTCGATCCTCATGTGGGATTGGCGATCCTGCCACCGGACAACGGCGGTGTGCCGCTGGCGCACTTTTCGGTCAGGCGACCATCGAAGTCGGACGAGGCGATTGTCTCGGTCTAAGCATCAGGAGTATTAGATGGGTCAGGGATCGCGTTCTACCCGTAATCACAGGCGCCCGTCCCGACTTCGAGCGAGGCCAACGACGTCCTCGGCACTCGTAATTCCCTGATCACTGGTGTGTATTAGGCCCTGCGTCCACATGATCAGCGGTCTCTCAGGCCGGTGCTCGCTCCAAGGAAGGTCAATGCTTGGCGACTTAGGCGAACG
Source organism: Acidimicrobiia bacterium (assembly GCA_009694415.1). Taxonomy (GTDB): domain Bacteria; phylum Actinomycetota; class Acidimicrobiia; order IMCC26256; family JAENVU01; genus SHUZ01. Next base: position 1,809 of record SHUZ01000107.1, on the reverse strand, counting down.
CACGCGAAGCGGGACACATTTCTGTCAATATCTTGGCCCGACGTCACATGCACACAGATATCGACATCACGTTCGACTTTCGGTTGGACGCGCCGAAGGACAAGGATCCCGACACACATAGCAAGACCCTGCGTCGCTATCACAAGCTGCTCTGGAGCAAGCGCTTGCCGGGCGGTGAGCTCCTTGAGCTGGATGACACTACTCCGGGCAGTTATCTGCATCACCGGTCTGCAATCGGTGAGTTCTCGTTATCCAGCGATACCGTGATCCCGACGTTCAAGTGGGCCTCGCACATCAAGGAACTAATACCGGACGAGGAACTAAAGGCCTTCAACGCCATCGGATATACGATCGGCGGGATGATGCTCTTCCCGGGGAACCAGATCGACGGAAAGTGGACGATCAACCAGGCGCGCGGCTGCACGAAGCAGATCGGAGATCGATTCGATCTGACGTTGGAGTGCATCCGGCGCCACTACAGCAAGGGCGAGAGTCCGCTGAGTGGAGTGCTAGCGCGGTATGCGGGTTTCCTCGATCTATTTAGGGACTTCCGCGGCTACGTGGAGTTCTTCCTGCTACAGGATCTTGTGGCTGCCGATTTATCTGCGGTGAAGATCTCTGAGCCGTTCGACAACTTCAGAGGGTCACCGATCCCTACGGGTGTTCACGAGTACAACGCGTACAAGAGCGCCTCGATCGCGTTCATCGAGGCACGTAACCGGCGGATTGTCGCCTCTGGCTGACGTCCGCGTGTCGCCACCAAGCACATACTACGTGATGGCCTGCGGTCGCGATCATCGGCCTAGATGATCGCAATTTTTTAATCACTGGCCTACGCAGCCAGGCGGCCGCCCTGCTGCGGTTAACGAATGCCCTTCGGGGCTCGGCGGACCCGGGCAGTGCCCCTTCTTCGTCCGGTCGCGCAACTTACTCGCCGATAGCTCCGGGTCCGCAAGTAGTCGAACCGCCGGCGAGTCTCGCACGTTCGGTGACCCCGGCGAGTGCCACGTCCGATCGGGTCGCGGATTCTTTGATAGTTCGAACGCCGCCGCCCGTCTCAGCGCCAACCGATAGTGCAGGGCGGCCTACCAGCCTACGAAATACAGAGATTGCGCGTGCCGCACCCCTTGGTGCCTCGGCCCCATCCAAGTCAAGCGTGGGAGTTACGGCTGTCGTCTCGCAACCCAGAATTGTTTTGCCGCGGCCGCGTTCGAACGACGTGGCGCCAAAAGCGGATGCGTCAGACGGTGGGTGGGAATGGCTCATCATGCTGGGCTTGGGCGGGTGGCCTGTTGCGAGGCATTGTTACCACCGCGCGCGGACGAAGCTGTGCAACGTTTGCAAGGTTTCCACATTGGAAGTTGGTGGAGTTTGTCGTGCCTGCTTGCTGAGGCAGGACGGCGAACAACGAAGACGAGAACAGGAGGCCGCAGAAGAGCGTACCCGAACAGAGCAGGAAGCACGACGGCGGCCTGAACAGCAACGTTCACGGAGCGCACATCAACCGCCGATCGCCCCAGACCCTGACGCGATCTTGGGCGTCCAGCGATCGGCTACACAGGAGCAGATCAGAGCGGCGTACCGCGCGCTGATCGTCCAATACCACCCTGACAAAGTTGCGCAGCTGGGACCTGAACTCAGACAGCTTGCAGCCCAGAAAACTCAACAGATCAACGATGCCTATCGATCACTAAGGCGCTAGAGATGGCGCCGCACCCGTCTGATGCGCTGAAATTGTTCACTTACTCTGGCAGTGACGCTAGCGCCTTTCGACGATCTCCCGGAATTGCGTTGCATTCGGCGTTCTCA
>SHUZ01000106.1 GCA_009694415.1 Acidimicrobiia bacterium | reverse complement strand
ATCTTCGTTCCCAAACAGTCCGCGAAGATTGCGCCAAGCACTTTGGCGCGACTTAAAGAACAACTGCTTGAAGAACGCGCGTTACATGTGCGTCAAGGAGACGAGCTCCAGGCCGAAGCCGACGCTCTAGTTGCGGAACGCGAACAGGGCGACACGCAGTTCGATGAGGAATCGGGCGAAGGCGACACGATGAATGTCGAACGCGAGCGAGATCTAATGATGTCCGCATCTGCTCGCCAGAAGGTAGAAGAGATCGATCGCGCTCTCGAACGGATGGCAAACGGAACCTACGGGCTCTGTCTCCCTGCTGGGCGTCGCATCAAAGTCGACCGTCTAGAAGCGATCCCGCGTGCCGAGTCATGTGTCGACTGTCAGCAACGTGTCGAACGGCGACGGTAGGCCTCCGCGCTGGATAGCGCCACTCATAGTCATCGGAGTGGTGGTGTTAGATCAGTTGACCAAAGTGCTGGTCGTAGCAAATCTTTCCGATGAGCCGTTCGAGATCATCGGGAACGCGGTCGAGTTGCGATTAGTGCGCAATAGTGGAGCAGCATTCGGTCTGTATAGCAACGCAACGACGGTTCTAGCTGCACTTGCGATCGTTCTAACGGTCCTGCTTGCGCGTGCTGTCATTCGTGCAGCCGATATTTGGTCAGTCGTAGCCCTGTCGCTCATCTTGGGGGGTGCACTCGGGAACCTGATCGATCGGATGCTCAGGGCGCCGGGCCCGTTCAGAGGGCACGTTGTCGACTTCGTGACTGTAGGTAGCTTCCCGAGTTTCAACCTTGCAGATTCGGCGATCACCATCGGCGTGATTTTGTTGCTTGTGCACGCGTTCACTGGCAATCGGCGGGAAGCGTCTACTCCGCTGCAAGTTGGAACGAAACCCTTGTGACGGAGCGTGAGTTCGTAGTGTCTGCGACTCTTGTCGGTGAACGGGTAGATAGGGCGCTTGCCCTGCTGACCGGATGGTCGCGTGCCGATGTGCAGTTATTGGTTGAACAGGGATCGGTACTCGTTACCTCGAAAAGGGTGCAGAAGAGTAGGCGTCTCGAAGAAGGCGAAGTTATATCTGTAATTTCTGAACCGGTACCGCCGAGTTTGCCCGAGGCGGAATCCATGGACCTCACCGTGGTGTTCGAGGATGCAGATCTCATCGTGATCGACAAGCCAACACGGTTGGTCGTCCACCCTGGCGCGGGCAATCCAACCGGGACTCTGGTGAATGGATTGTTGGCTAGGTATCCAGAACTCTCGTCAGTCGGCGACGTTTTGCGTCCAGGGATTGTTCACCGCCTCGACCGCGATACAAGCGGCTTGATGCTCGTAGCGCGCTCGCAAGCAGCGTATGAAGCGCTTACTGAGGCGCTTGCGCAGCGTGAAGTCGAACGCCGCTACCTGGCGCTCATTTGGGGGATACCCGATTCGCCTACTGGCGTGATCGACGCTCCCATCGGGCGTTCGGTGCGGATGCCAACACGCATGGCGGTGCGGGAAGGAGGCAAATACGCGCGAACTTCCTACGAAGTGCTCGAGGAGTTTCCAGAACAAGGCGTCGCACTGATGAGGTGTTCGTTGGAGACCGGACGTACCCATCAGATCAGGGTGCACGTGACTGCGATCGGGCACCCCGTTGTCGGCGACAAAATATACGGAGGCATTCGCGATCCGCTGCGCGCTTCGCGTTTGTTTTTACATGCAGAGGAACTCGCGTTCAGCCATCCGATTACAGGCGAGTCGCAGCGTTTCGAGTCCGCACTGCCGGATGATTTACGAGGCGTACTTGACGGCCTGACGCGCTGATTGAGATTTTGAGTAGTTCAGGCCTGCGCAGGGTGCCCGGCTCGCGTCCTTGCGACGAGGTCGGCGAGGGTGTGAGTGTCGAGTTGATCTCGCATTTCTTGTGAAACGCCGACCCAGACTTCTTGCAAAACACAATGCCCTTCGCAGTGGTCGTGTTCAGTCGGAAGCGCAGTGAACGGACCATCGACGGCAGCCAATACCTGGGCGAGCGTAATTTCATTGGCCGGGCGGGCCAGCACATAACCGCCTCCGACCCCTCGCTTTGATCTAACCAGCCCAGCCCCTTTGACGGCTAGCAGGATCTGTTCGAGGTATGGCTGAGGGAGATTTGTGCGTTCTGCGATCTCCTTGACCGATGTTGGATGTTCGGAATCATGCAGCGCGAGAGAGATGAGCGCGCGAGCGGCGTAGTCGCCGCGGGTTGAGACCTTCACATGTACATCGTCGCATATGAAGCAAATCCGCGACGCTGCCTTGTCTGTGTTGGCTACGGTGCAGTGATGGAGTCCGCGGAAAGCCCAGTCCTTCCCCACTATGGCAATGGCTGCATTGATGGTGTCGTGCCTGCACTACTCCGAGGCGAAGCAAACGACTGGTTACCCGAGCCCGTGAAAGGCTCGCGATGTGTTGTGATGCTGGTACTCGATGGTCTCGGCAGCGCGATTATCGACGAGAACCGATCGTTGTTGCCGGAACTTGCAGCGATGGACGGCGGATCCATTACAACCGTCGTGCCATCCACAACAGCGACCGCGCTCACGTCTTTAACGACCGGTCTAAGTCCCGCAGAACACGGCATTGTCGGATATCGCCAGCGTGCGGAAGGTGAAGTTCTCAATACCTTGCTATGGAGAACCGATTCGGGTCGTCGTCCGCCTGAACCGTTCATGGTGCAGCGGCACACCCCTTTCTTGGGCCGCGAAGTACCGGTTGTCACAAGATCAGAGTTTCTCACAACAGGTTTCACCGATGTGCACCTTCGCGGTGCGCCGTTCATGGGTTGGAGCACAATCGCTGTTCTCGTTGAACAATGCAGAGCGTTAGCTGCAGAACGTAGGCAACTTATTTATTCGTACTATCCGGGAGTCGACACAGTGGCGCATGAGTTCGGACTTCACGGTCCGTACTTCCTCGCGGAAATCTCATTCGCAGATGAATTAGTAGGGCGACTTCTCGACGTCCTAAGTCCGGACGTAACGCTGTTGGTTACTGCAGATCATGGTCAGGTGCATGTTGGAGAAGGATGGTTGGGGCTTGAACCGCTCGGTGACTTGGTGGCGAGCTGTTCCGGTGAAGGTCGGTTCCGGTGGGTAACTGCTCCGCGCGGTGGTGCGGCAGCCCTTAGCGAGGCAGCGCGCGAAAGATTCGGTGGTGACGCGTGGGTGATGGAGCGCGATGAGTTGCTGGAAGGCGGGTGGCTTGGACCCAAGCCCGCTTCCAGCAATGTTCGACGCCGCTTGGGTGACGTGGTACTTGCCGCGAAAGGCACCGCCGCTTTCGTGGATCCGCAACTGCCTGGTGAAGCGAACTTGGTTGGAGCGCACGGCTCGTTCACGGCTGCGGAAATGTACGTCCCGCTCTTGGCGGCCAGAGGACGAGCGTCTAAATAGCGGTTTTCCACACGTCATCCACAGGTTCTCCACACGTAGACCCTAGGTAATCCACACGCTGTCCACAGGGTTTCCACATGACCCTGTGGAAAATTACATACGTGTAAGACAAGGCCTACAATGCGAACCGTGGCCCGATCTTTCTCGCACCTACATGTACATACCGAGTACTCGATGCTCGACGGTGCATCGCGGGTCGGCGATGTCGTGGCTGCTGCTGCGGCAGATGGTCAACCGGCAATTGGAATCACGGATCACGGGAACATGTACGGCGTGCTCGACATGTACGCGGCCGCGCGTGAAGTCGGCCTCAATCCGGTAATCGGCTCCGAGCTTTACCAGGCATTCGAACACCGCACCGAACGACCAGTACGTAAGAGCAGCACCGTCGATGACTCGGGAGGCGAGGTCGAGGGTGGGCGCAAGGCGTACTACCACCTCACCGCGTTGGCTGAGTCAAATACCGGATATCGCAATCTGATTCAACTCTCGAGTCGCGCGTACCTAGAGGGTTTTTACCAAAAGCCGAAGGTCGATTGGGAACTACTCGAAGCACACCATGAGGGATTGATCATTACAACCGGCTGCCTCGGTGGGCAGGTGCTTCAAGCCTTGCTGAAAGGCGACGAACCGGGAGCTCTAAAAATAGCGGCGCGCCTACAAGATATTTTCGGACGCGAAAATATGTTCGTTGAGATCCAAGATCACGGAATACCCGAACAACTCCAAACGAATCCGCAGTTGCTTCAAATTGCGCGAGCGCTCGATGCTCCGCTCTTGGCGACCAACGACAGCCACTACACACATCAACATGACGCAGAGTCTCACGACGCCCTTCTTTGTGTGCAGACCGGAGCGAAGATCCACGAAACAAAACGCTTCAAGTTTTCTAGCGATCAGCACTTTCTAAAAACCGCAGCTGAGATGCGTGCGTTGTTCTCTGATGTGCCAGAAGCGTGTGACAACACGCTATGGATAGCCGAGCGTGCGAATGTTGAGATCGAGTTTGGCCAACCCGTGTTACCAAGTTTCGATGTACCCGAAGGTCAAACTGAGATTGAATACCTACGCGAGTTGACTTTGGCTGGCGCGTCGCAGAGATATGGGGCTGTCGCAGATGCGGCGACGCTCGCACGGATCGAATTCGAACTGACGGTGATCGAGTCGATGGGGTTCGCTGCTTACTTCCTCGTCGTGTGGGATCTAGTCCGATATGCGCGGTCTCGAGGGATACGTGTCGGGCCTGGGCGTGGGAGCGCGGCGGGATCCTGTGTTGCGTATTGCCTGGGTATCGTCGAAATTGATCCGATCCGCTTCGACTTGCTTTTTGAGCGTTTCCTCAATCCGGGCCGTAAGCAAATGCCTGATATCGACATGGACTTCGACTCGCGTTACCGCGGCGAGATGATCAAGTACGCGGCGGACCGCTATGGCTCCGACCATGTCGCGCAGGTGATCACGTTCGCGACAATCAAGGCGCGGGCGGCTGTTCGGGATGCGGCCAGGGTCCTTGATTACCCCTACGCGCTCGGAGACAAGATCGCACGCCTTATGCCACCACTCGTGGTGGGTCGCGACACGCCTCTTGGGGCGTGTTTCGAGCGTCAGGAGAAATATGCGGACGGGTATAAGGCGGCCTCGGAACTCCGCTCGCTTTACGAGACCGACGAAGAAGCCAAGCGCGTCATAGACGTAGCTAAGGGGCTTGAAGGCCTTCGTCGGCAAGACGGGATACACGCCGCCGCTGTTGTCATCACGCGCGAGCCGCTCACGGAATATTTACCGGTTCAACGTAAACCGGACCCGAAGGGTGAGTCTTCGGTCGGGCCAATCGTTACGCAATACGAGATGCATGGCGTCGAAGACCTCGGACTACTGAAGATGGACTTTCTGGGCCTGCGAACTCTCGATGTAATCGATATCTCGCTCGAATTAATTGACTTGACTACCGGTAGCCGCCCAGACATCGACAACGTCGAGTTAGATGATCCAAAGACCTTCGACCTCTTGCGCCGCGGCGACACGATCGGAGTATTCCAACTCGAAGGTGCACCGATGCGCGCTCTAATCCGCTCGCTTGCACCATCACGGTTCGAAGACATTGCCGCGCTTGTCGCGCTGTATCGGCCAGGTCCTATGGGCGCCAAGATGCATACCGCATACGCGGATCGAAAGAATGGACGCGCGCCGGTCGTGTACGACCATCCTGATCTCGAGGAGATTCTCGCACCGACGTTTGGTTTGATGATCTATCAAGAACAATTGATGCGCGTGTCGCAAAAACTTGCCGGCTACTCGCTAGAAGAAGCGGACAACCTGCGCAAGGCAACCGGGAAGAAGATTCGCGAGTTGATCGCGAAGGAACGGTCCAAGTTCATAGACGGCTGTGAGGCCCAGGGGTACGGACGCGATCTCGGCAAGAAAATCTTCGACATCATTGAGCCTTTCGCCGACTATTCATTCAACAAGTCTCACTCGGTCGGATATGGCCTCGTTGCGTATCAAACGGCTTATCTAAAGGCGAATTTCCCAACGCAATTTCTTGCTGCTTTATTGACGACGGTTAAGGGTGACAAGGACAAGTCGGCGGTCTATCTAAACGAAAGTCGTCAACTTGGAATCGCGGTCCTCGTACCCGACGTGAACTCGTCCGAATCAGATTTTGTGGTGAGATCCGAAGAAGGAGCGGCTACCGAAAACACTGCAATTCGGTTTGGACTGTCGGCCGTGCGCAACGTAGGAGAAGGCGTAGTCGGCAAAATCATCGAAGAGCGCGTCGCTGGCGGTCCGTTTGTGGACTTCTATGACTTCTGCGATCGAGTCGATCAATCGGCATTGAACAAACGCACAATTGAGTCACTGGTGAAGGCCGGTGCCTTCGACTCGCTCGGGCACGCGCGGCAGGGCTTAACGATTGCCTATGAGCCGATCATCGAGGAAGCGATGGTGCGTCGCCGGGATCATGCCGCGGGGATCATGTCGCTTTTCGGCGACGGTGGTGATGCGAAGGATGACCTTATGGGCTTCGCGAGAATCGAAATTCCTGATACCGAATTCAAGAAGATGCAAAAGCTGGCATTCGAAAAAGAAATGCTCGGTTTGTATATCTCGGATCATCCATTGATGGGCGTAGAGCGTTCGATGAAACGCTATGTCGACTCGACTCTTTCTGAGTTCAAGGAACTTCGAGAGGGTGAGCTGAGAACGGTCGGTGGAGTTGTGACCGCGCTCGCGCGCAAATACACAAAGCGCGGCGAAGCCATGGCCAACTTCGTCATTGAAGATCTCGGCGCTGCGCTCGAGGTGACGGTCTTTCCGAAAACAATGGCGACCTACGGCGACCTGCTCGAAGAAGACGCGATCATTTGCCTCAAGGGACGCTTAGACGCGCGAGAAGACACTCCAAAGATCGTGGCAATGGAGATCAGCCGTCCTGAATTTGTGACCGATGGAGGTAACCCGGTCCGATTGCGCGTAAAACAGGGCGTGCTCAACGATTCAAAAATCATTGAGTTACAGGAGCTCCTGGCGCTGCACCCGGGAGACAGTCCCGTCTTTGTTCATCTCGAAACTTCCGAGCGGACGACGGTGTTGCGTTTTGGCGACGAATATCTTGTCAGCGACAGAAACGGTCTGTTCGGGGAACTGAGAGTGCTTCTCGGTCCAGATTGCATCGTCTGACTTGCAAGGAAACGGCTAACTCTTGGCAATCACATCGTCGGCGAAGCGTGACAGGTTCTCGCGCAATGTTGCGAGGTCGAACCCCAAAGGCGGAATCGCGATCCGGTCTACGCCCTCATCCGCAAGCTTCTTTACGCCTTCGAGATCGAGTGCTCCGCCTCTGGTGATTTCAATTGCACCGGGATCACGTCCGCATTCGATGGCTGTGGCGCGCATGACTGCAATGAGGTGCGATGGATCGCCTTTACCGGGAAAGAACCCGTCGCCGATGCGACCCGCACGTTTGGCCGCGGCTTCCGTGTGTCCTCCGACGACGATTGGGATGCCTCCCATTTGAACCGGCTGAGGGAAAGAGTTCCCGCCGGTAAACGATGTGAACTCGCCGTGAAAATCAACAGATGCCCCAGACCACAATGCGCGGAGTGCAGCTACATGGTCGTCCGTGCGTCTTCCACGTTCCTCGAATGGCACGCCGATCGCGTCGAACTCCTCGCGCAACCAGCCAACGCCAATTCCGAGAGTCACGCGACCGTGCGAGAGCACATCAAGGGTCGCGACTTCTTTCGCCAGCACGATCGGATTGCGCTGGGGGAGTATCAAGATTCCTGTTGCTAAACGGACGCGCTCCGTGTGTGCTGCGACGAAGGTGAGCCAGATCAACGGGTCGGGGATAGGAGTGTCTTCGCCTCCCGGCATTTTGCCTGTCTTGGAATATGGGTACTCGGGTGCGTAGTCGGTCGGCACGAGCACATGTTCAACGGTCCAAAGCGATTCGAGGCCTACTTCTTCTGCCAAGTTCCCGAGGCCAGCGGCCGCTTCGGGTTCGACGAACGCACCGACATTGGCGAAAATCATTCCGAATTTCACGAGGACTCCTACGTGGTTGGTTGGAGAGTTTCTAGCGCTGTCGAGCGTCCGTGCCATTATTTCGCCCGTGAAGATCGGAGTGTTGGGTGCAACGGGCCCCGCTGGACGTGGCTTGGCAGCGCGTTTGAGCGATGTCGGGTTCGATGTGTTGGCAGGTTCACGTGATGTCTCGAAGGCTGAAGCCGTTGTGGCAGAACTCTCCGATGTGTGGGGAGACCGCGTATCGCGAGTTAAACCCACAGACAATCAGGGTGCGTGCGCGGCTGA
>SHUZ01000105.1 GCA_009694415.1 Acidimicrobiia bacterium | reverse complement strand
CCCTGTTCGCGTTCCGCAACTAGAGCGTCGGCTTCGGCCTGGAGCTCGTCTCCTTGACGCACATGTAACGCGCGTTCTTCAAGCAGTTGTTCTTTAAGTCGCGCCAAAGTGCTTGGCGCAATCTTCGCGGACTGTTTGGGAACGAAGATCCCAGACAATGGACAAACCTTGCCCGATGGCTGCCGCTTAACCGGCACCTTTTTAACGGGCGCTTTCTTGGCGACCTTCTTCACAACTTTCTTGGCGACCTTCTTCACAACTTTCTTGGCGACCTTCTTCACAACTTTCTTGGGTGCCGCCTTCTTCGCGACCTTCTTCGCGGTCGCTTTCTTGACAACTTTCTTGGCGGGCGCCTTCTTCGCGACCTTCTTGGCTGCCGCCTTCTTCGCGACCTTCTTGGCTGCCGCCTTCTTCGCGACCTTCTTGGCTGCCGCCTTCTTCGCAACCTTCTTGGCGAGCGCCTTCTTCACAACTTTCTTGGCTGCCGCTTTCTTGGCGGAAGCCTTCTTAACGCCTTTCTTGGCTGCCGCTTTCTTGACCGCCTTTTTGATGACCGCCTTCACGGCTTTCTTGACGGGCGCCTTCTTCACGGCTTTCTTCGGTCTTGCTACGGACCTCGCGGTACCGGTGGCCTTGGCCATCGGGGTGTTCCCTTCAGTTGGGGGCAGGCGCTCTTCGACGGGCAGCCTGTGAGAGCGGCGGAGCATAGGCGCATCACCCCGGGGGCGATCAACGGGGGCGCCGGCGAATATCGTACGTCCCGTGCCATTCGAACCCGTCGATGCTTCAATCGACCTCGTTGCTCTCGAAACGAAGGTACTTGAAGAGTGGCGGGAACGGGACGTTTTCGCTGAGAGTTTGCGGCGCAGAAGGGGCGCTCCAGAGTGGGTGTTTTACGAAGGACCACCCACGGCTAACGGCCGTCCTGGCATCCACCACGCCTGGGCCCGGCTTTTTAAGGATATTTATCCCCGGTTCCACACCATGCGGGGCAAATATGTTGAACGCAAAGCGGGCTGGGATTGCCACGGGCTGCCCGTCGAAGTCGAAGTCGAAAAGGAACTCGGGTTTTCAGGGAAACCACAGATCGAGGAGTTCGGGATTGAACCATTTAACCAACGCTGCCGCGAGTCCGTTGAGCGATACGTAGAAGATTGGTCTGCACTCACATCTCGAATCGGCATGTGGCTAGACCTCTCCGACGCCTACTCGACAATGAGCAACGACTTCATCGAGAGTGTCTGGTGGCAGTTTTCACAACTTTGGGAAAAGGAACTCATCTACGAGGGTTACAAGGTTGTGCCGTATTGCGGTCGATGCGGGACGGCTCTTTCTAGCCACGAGTTAGCACAGCCCGGCGCATATCGCGATGTAACGGAAGAAACGGTTTATGTCCGCTTCCCAATTATCGATGCCGACTTCGACCTCCTCGTTTGGACGACAACACCGTGGACCCTTGTCGCCAACGTCGGCGCAGCTATTGGGCCGCACCTCGAATATGTGCGGGTGCGCTCTCCAGAGCCAGGACGCCGCAACCTGGTCTTGGCCGCCGAGCGCGTTACTTCTGTCCTTGGCGAAGATGCTGAAATTCTCGGACCCATTGCAGTCGCTGAACTAGTCGGGCAGCGTTACGAGCGCCCGTTCACCTGGCTACCGGCCGAGGGCGACGGTTGGCGAGTCGTAGCGGCCGACTTCGTGACGGTGGACGACGGATCCGGAATAGTTCATCTCGCGCCAGCATTCGGTGAAGTCGACCGCGATGTTGCCGCTGCCGAGGGGCTGCCCATCCTCAATCCGGTGAATGCTCAGGCTCGCTTCGATTCGGAAGTGCCTCAAGTGGCCGGAACCTTCGTAAAGGATGCTGACCCAGACCTAATCGAATTTCTTCGCGCTGCTGGGCGGCTCGAGCATGTTGAGGTCTACACGCACTCTTATCCGCATTGTTGGCGTTGCGACACATCGCTTATTTACTGGGCGAAGCCCACATGGTTCGCTCGGACCTCGGAGAACAAGGCTGAACTTGTCGCCCAAAATCAAACGATCAGCTGGCACCCTGAACACATAAAAGATGGGCGATTCGGAAACTGGCTCGACAACAACGTCGACTGGGCGCTTTCGCGTGATCGCTTCTGGGGTACTCCGATTCCAGTTTGGAGGTGCACCGCATGCGGAGACGAAACTTGCATCGGCTCCGTCGCCGAGTTGTCATCGCTCACTGGCCGCGACCTGACGACCCTCGACCTCCACCGTCCATTTGTCGACGAAATCGCGTTCGACTGCGCCAAATGTTCAGGCATTGCCAAGCGCGTCGACCCCGTTCTGGATGCTTGGTTCGACTCCGGCGCGATGCCAGCGGCGCAGTGGCATTACCCATTCAAAAATAAAGAAATATTCGAAGCGAGGTACCCCGCCGACTTCATCTGCGAGGCAATTGACCAGACCCGCGGGTGGTTCTATTCCTTGTTGGCGGTCAACACCCTCGTATTCGGATCAAAGCCGTACCGCAACGTCGTTTGTTTGTCTTTGGTCCTAGACCAAGATGGCCAAAAGATGTCGAAGACTCGCGGGAACGTCGTAGATCCCTGGACGGTCATCAATACCCACGGTGCAGATGCCCTGCGTTGGAACTTCGTATCTGCAGGGTCACCGTGGACCCCCAAACGCATTAGCCAGGAGAGCATCGACGAGACAACCAATCGCTTTCTTCTGACGCTATGGAACACGTACTCCTTTTTTGTTACATACGCGAACCTAGATGGTTTCATTCCAGACGGCGGCGACCCGGGAGGGTCGGAGCACGTACTCGATAGATGGATCAGGTCACGCCTACATTCAACCGTTGAGACCGTGACGGCGGCACTTGACAACTTTGACGCGTTGCGCGCTGCCCAGGCACTCGATGCGCTAGTCGATGATCTTTCCAACTGGTATGTCCGCCGATCCCGACCACGGTTCTGGAAGGCGGCTGACGGCCAAGCGCATCGCGTGTTACACGAGTGTCTTCAGACGGTCGCTCTGTTGCTCGCTCCCTTCTGTCCCTTCATCTCAGACGCGCTGTTTCAAAATCTCGCGACTACTTCCGATTCTGTGCATTTAGCCGACTGGCCAGACCCTGATCTTTCCGCGATGGATCCGCAGCTAGAAGTTGAGATGTTGCACGCACGAGAGGTCGTCTCTCTTGGACTCGCAGCAAGGACCGAGGCCAAGTTAAAGGTCCGCCAACCTCTTTCACGCGCACTCGTGCTCCTGCCGGATGGAGTGACCCTTTCCGAAGCCATCGTCGCGGAAATCGCGGACGCTCTGAATGTAAAACGACTCGAAATGGTCGCGAGCCTTGAAGGGCTCCTGGACTATTCAGTCGTTCCCAACTTCCGCACGCTGGGGCCCAAACTGGGTCCGCTCGCGCCGCGCGTCAAAGAACTCCTCTCAAATGTTGATGGAGGGACCGTTCGCAGCTCGATAGAGAAAGATGGCTCGTTTACGATCGAAATCGATGGCGAATCGATCATTCTCGATGCGGAGGATATTGAAATTCGTGCAAAGTCTCATGAAGAGTTCGCGCTTGCCCAGGGCGGCCGGTGCGCGGTGGCGTTAGACACCGCGATCAATCATGAACTGCGTCTCGAAGGCATCGCCCGCGAATTGGTGCGAGCCCTCAATGACTTCCGAAAGGCGAGCGGGCTAGAGATTGCAGACCGAATTCTGATTGAACTCGATGCTTCCGAAGAAGTCGCCGAAGCTATCGAAATTCACCAGTCATGGATAGCCGGTGAGGTCCTCGCTACAGAATTTGGGATCCGTTCGGGTGACGCACCCGAAAGCATCATCGTCGATGGTTGGACCCTTGGAATCTGGCTAGAACGAGCCCCGCACTAACCCCGATTACGTCGGAATAAACCGCCGGAGCGATTGGCATCGCCTTGGTCGAATAGTTCGCGTTCCGGCTGCGGTTGATCCTCTCGCGGCCCTAACGGTGTTTCATCGGTAACCGCCTCACGCAGGCTCGCGAAAAAGGCATCGTCATCGAGCGACTCTGCATCCACCGGTTCTGGATCAAACAACGGTGCGCGCTGTGCTGGCGCCGCGTCGAGAGAGCGGACGGAAGCGGGTGGTTCGTCAACCGCGACCTCAGGTGACGGCGCGACTGCTTCCGCTACAGGCGCGACAGGAACAACGGCCGGTGGCGTAATAGGACTCACAGTTATAGGTAGGTCAACATCGTGGATTGTCGGACGAGGCGTTACCGCAGGGGCTTCCTTCCCGACTAGTTGTTCGAGATCGCCCTCTAACGTACGGCGCAATCGCGCGCGATATTCAGCCTCGAATCGTTCGAGGCTGTCTACGTCCGAGATCAGTGCTTCACGCTTAGCACCCAACTCGAGTACTTCGCTTTCTAGTTTCCGCCGTTGCGTTTCCGCTTCGCGACGCGCTGACAGTTGCGCGTCGGCGACAGTCTCGCGCGCTGTGGCTTCGGCCTCTTCAACTAATTGGCGAGCTTTGGTTTCTGCTTCTTCGATCGCCTCGTCAGCAGCGCGCTGTGCGAGCAACAACGTGCGCTGGAGCATGCCCTCAGAAGCGCGCACGCCGCCTTCGCTATCGCCCGGTCGATTCGCAGACTGTCGGGCGGATTCTTCCATTCCCTCGATCGTTAATGCTGCGCGCTCTAGCAGTTCATCAACGTCGTCGCGGTTGTATCCGCGGAAACCCTCGCGGATTTCCATGTCTCGTAGTTCTCGGGGGGTCACATCCATGGCGCTCATGCTAGCGACGACAAGTCTTCTGCGCGCGGAGTCATCCCGGACAGATCGCCTGCTGTAGCAGCATCAGCCCGAAGACAGCAACCATGAACGAGAGGTCGAACATGCCGACGGCGGGAATCATGCGTCTCAAAGGAGCGAGTACGGGCTCCGTTAGGTCCAAGAGCAGCCGATTCACCGTTATGAGCGCACCGCCCGAACCGTTCGGAGGAAACCATGAAAGCACCGCTCGCGCTACGAGGATGACCAGGTATATACGAAGTGCCCAGCAAAGCAACTCGGTCATTCGGTCAGTCGCTCAGGCACGATAAAGGCCACGGGCCTCAAGGCGATCTTTTTCTTCCTGGGAAACCTCTACGTCGCTCGGTGTCAAAAGAAACACCTGATCCGCGACTCTGGCCATGCTGCCGCCCACGGCATACGTCAGACCGCTTGCGAAGTCGATGAGTCGTCGCTGCAGATCACGGCCGAGGCCCTGAAGGTTCACGATGACCGGCTGGTCGGCTTTGAGTCGGTCTCCTACTTCCTGCGCGTCATTGAACCCATGAGGTTCGACAACGTGAACGCGCGCTGCGCTAGATAGACCACTAATCGGCGAGGTTTTTCCTATGCCTGTCGAAACCTCGCCTTTGGCGACAGCGACAACGCGCGGGGTAGGTGAAATTGACGGTTGGCCTACGACTGATATTCCCGACACCGCGGGTTTCCGCTCTGGGGCGCGCGGCGGGTAATCCGCTCGCCCTTCGTCGTCGGCATCGAGCTCTTCGTAATCGAACTCATAACCCTCCTCGTCATCTTTAAGACCGAGGTACACCATTGTTTTCTGCCACATTCCTGGCATCAGAACCTCCTACTCGCCAAGCCACCCTATCGTCGGTTGAGACCTTCGGCGCGGACACCATGCTTAGAACTATCGCGCTCCGAAGATAGCGGTACCAACCCGCACGATGGTGGCACCTTCTTGGATCGCATCTTCGAAGTCACCGCTCATCCCCATAGAGAGTTCTGTGAGGCCCAGCGGAAGGGCGAGCTCTCGTAATTGAGCGAACCACCTTTTCGCTTCGCCGCTACGGGGAGCCACCGTCATGAGGCCTGCTACATCGAGTCCGGATCGGCCAAGCGCGTCGGTAAGGCGCCCAACCTCTGTGGGGTTACAGCCGCCCTTGTCCGGCTCTTGTCCCAGGTTCACCTCAACCAACACGCGTGCCCCCGGGACCCTCCTAGCGACCGCAGCGCCCAATTTTTCGCTATCGATCGAATGCCATAGCGCGATCCATGGCGCCAAGGAGGCCACCTTGTTGCGCTGGAGTCTCCCAACGAAATGCCATGTCGGCGGTGGCTCGCGTTCTCCTAGCGTCGGCGCCTTCGAGAGAAGTTCCTGCGCACGATTCTCTCCGAGGTCAGTCAGGCCGCCGTCGAGAGCAGCGGTAATCCGGTCAAGTGGGACCGTCTTAGAGACGCCAACAAGGGTCACGGATCCTGTGGCGAGTCCAGCGGTACGTTCGGCCGCGGCTACCCGAGCAAGAACATCTCCGACGGTCACTGGCCGTCGCGTATTAGGGAAGAGACGTCAGCGCAAGAATTCGGGGACGTCGAAATCGTCGTCACCGGGGTCAAGGTCATCGAATGCCTCCCCCTCGTTTGTGGCGTCACGCTCGTCATCACGAAGGCCAAGTGGAGCGTCTGCGCTTCGCTCACCTTCAAAACGGTCGAAGCCGGCAGCGATGACCGTGACACGCACCTCATCACCGAGAGCATCGTCGATCACGGCTCCGAAGATGATGTTGGCATCTGGGTGCGCGGCGTTGGCGATGATCTCAGCGGCTTCATTGACTTCGAAGAGACCTAGATCCGATGGTCCCGAAATGTTGAGCAGGATTCCGCGAGCACCTTCGATGCTGGCTTCCAACAGCGGGCTCGAAATTGCACCCCGCGCTGCGGTGACGGATCGTCCGTCCCCGGAGGCATAACCGATACCCATCAACGCTGATCCAGCGTTTGTCATGATCATTTTCACGTCGGCAAAGTCCGTGTTTATTAGGCCCGGCGTGGTGATTAAGTCCGTTATTCCTTGCACACCTTGAAGCAGAACCTCGTCTGCCATCTTGAACGCATTCAACATCGATGTCTTCTCATCAGATACCTGCAGAAGGCGATCGTTCGGGATGATGATCAGCGTGTCGACCTTTTCCCGCAAGCGCTGGATGCCTTGCTCTGCCTGAACTGAACGGCGACGTCCTTCGAAACCGAAGGGTCGCGTAACAACGCCAATCGTCAGGGCGCCCGCTTCCTTGGCTATCTCCGCGATGATCGGCGCTCCACCCGTGCCGGTTCCGCCGCCCTTGCCCGCGGTGATGAACACCATGTCCGCGCCCTTCAAGACCTCGGCGATCTCGTCGCGGTGTTCTTCTGCTGCCTGCCGTCCTACGTCGGGGTCTGATCCCGCTCCGAGGCCTCGGGTCAATTCACGTCCGAGGTCCAACTTGACATCGGCGTCGCTCATCAACAAAGCCTGAGCATCTGTGTTGACGCCGATGAACTCGACGCCTTTCAGCCCGGCGTCGATCATGCGGTTCACGGCGTTGCCTCCGCCGCCTCCGACGCCGACAACCTTGATGACCGCTAGGTAGCTCTGCGGTGCACCCAACATAGAAATACCTGCTCTCCCGGGACGACAATACTTAGAAACGGTTAGCGAGGTTTCCGAAACTCTCGACCTCGACTCAAGGTAGAGAGTTATGTAAACCTATTGTTACGGTGGAGACTCTACCGGACGAAGCGCCAACCATCAATTACCCGGTTGCTTGGTAGGGCTATCGGTCGCAATTGCGGTTGGGACTCGAACATCAATGTAGGTAACCCGTTCCCCCTGAAGAGCCAACGCATCCAATACAGCTAATGCAGCCGCCCCCTTTTGCGCCAACATCGTTGGGGCACCCATGCGAATCTCCCCGGCTGACGGCTGGGCCCCCGGAACGACCCTCAACGTCAGAAAAACCTGCGATCCGTCGACTTTGATCGACTGCACCTGCGTGCGAAGGGCTTCGGGCAGCTGATCGGGGATTCCAGCAAGCTGAGCGGGCGAGATCCGAACTCCTAGTTGCGGCACGCTCTTAACTCCTGAAATTTCGGGGAGGCCATCTGGTGGCAGCGTCGACTCTGCGATTACCCGTCCGGTGGCATCCACGACCGCAGCCGAGCGCGGCGCTGAACCGTCACCGCGGCTTACCCATGCAACAGGTGTGCGCTCGACAACCGTAATCAAAAAGTCGTGGGGGAAGTCGCGGTGTGCCGACGCCGATTCAATCATGGGTAGCTCTTCGACCCGTTGCACGACCGACCCGGAATTGACCAACAGCAACGCGTCTCCAACACTCACCCGCGCTGCTTCTCGGACTGCTTCTTGCGTGATATCTACAGCACCACGAATCTCCACTGTTGTTACAGCGAGAGCCGGTGAAGTCAAGATGAGCCAACCAATCCCGATGATCGTCAATATGGCAATACCGGTGGTGAATATTCGTAACCTGCGGGTACCTT
>SHUZ01000104.1 GCA_009694415.1 Acidimicrobiia bacterium | reverse complement strand
GAGCGGGTGACGAGAATCGAACTCGCGTTCTCAGCTTGGGAAGCTGATGTTCTGCCTCTGAACTACACCCGCGGCGGCCCTGAGCATAGGCGGCGCTTGTTCTGCCGCTCCCTACGTCGTCGGCCTCCCACCGCAGTGCGCCGCTAGCATCGCCAATCGTGATCCTCTCTGATCGTTCCATCAAGGAAGCACTCGCCGAAGGCCGCATCGTCATCGAGCCACTCGACCCTGTCGACATTCAGCCGTCATCGGTAGACCTCCACATCGACCGCCTCTTCCGCGTGTTCCGCAATGACACCACTCCCTTCATCGACCCCAAGCAAGCGCAAGAAGATCTCACCGCGCTCGTCGAAGTGGAAGACGGCAACGCCTTCATCCTGCATCCCGGCGAGTTCGTTCTTGGCTCCACCTACGAGCGCGTCTCGTTGCCGAACGATCTCGTCGCACGCCTCGAAGGCAAGAGCTCTCTTGGGCGACTCGGGTTGCTCATTCACAGCACTGCCGGGTTCGTCGACGCCGGATGGGACGGCCACCTCACCCTCGAACTTTCGAACGTCGCCAACTTGCCAATCGCTCTTTATCCGCAGATGAAGATCGGCCAGATCTCGTTCTTCGAGATGACTACCGAGGCCGAGCACCCTTACGGCAGCGACGTGAAGGGCTCCAAGTACCAGGGCCAACGCGGCCCAACACCAAGCCGCTACTACCTGAACTTCCCCGACAGCGGGTGACGCCGCGCACGCTGGTGCGCTGCGCATGGACGGGTACGAATGCGTGCATGATCGCCTATCACGACGACGAGTGGGGCGTTCCAGTACACGACGACCGCCGCTTGTTCGAAAAGATCACACTCGAAGGCGCGCAAGCCGGCCTGTCGTGGAGCACCATCTTGAACAAGCGCGACGGCTACCGCGCTGCGTTCGCCGCCTTTGACCCGGCAAAGGTTGCGCGGTTCACCGACGCGCGCGTCGCGCGACTCATGGCCGACCCGAGCATTGTGCGAAACCGAATGAAGATCGAGTCGACGGTTACCAACGCGGCAGCGGTACTACGCGTGCAACGCGAAGAAGGGAGCCTCGACGCGTACATGTGGGGGTGGGTGGACGGCGTGCCTGTGGTCAACCGGTGGAAACGACTGGCCGATGTGCCAGCGCAGAATCCGTTGTCAAAGGCGATCAGCGTGGACATGAAGCGGAGAGGTTTCCGGTTCGTGGGACCGACAACGATCTATTCGATGATGCAAGCGGTAGGAATGGTCAACGACCACATAGTGAACTGCCCAAGACACGCAGAACTAACGACGTCCTAACGGCTCCCTAGTCCTGGCCCGACCGCAAAGACCATATTTCAGCGCCGAAATGGAGCACCCTGGTGCGCAATTCGCGTGTCGAAAGGGTGACGGCGGCCCGCCCCGGCCCGTGGCTTACAGCCCTGGTTTGAAGTCTGCGGTGGTTGGAACTGCCATCGCTCCCTCTGCTTCCAACGCCTCCACCAGTACCTCGGCGATGTCGGACACCACAACGTCCTCGCGCCCTTCGCCCTTGATGCCGTCGTCCATCATCACCCAACAGAACGGACACGCAACCGCCACCCGCGTAGCGCCGGTCGCCAACGCTTCCTGTGCCCGCTCCGTGTTCACCTTTTTGCCGATCGACTCTTCCATCCACATGCGCGCACCGCCAGCGCCGCAGCACATTCCCTTCGTGCCGTTGCGTGGCATCTCCACCACATCGATGCCAGCAAGCGAACCGATCACATTGCGCGGCGCCATGTACACATCGTTGTGCCGACCCAAGTAACACGAGTCGTGGTACGTCACGCGCTCGGACAACGAAGCGCCCGCCAACGACAACCGCCCGTCGGCCACCAACTCCTCTAGGAACTGCGAGTGGTGCATCACTTCATAGTTGCCACCCAACTGCGGGTACTCGTTACGCATCGTGTTGAAGCAATGCGGGCACTGCGTGATGATCTTTTGCACGCCCAACCCGTCCAGCGTCTCGATGTTCTGCATGGCGAGCATCTGGAATATGTATTCGTTACCCGACCGCCGCGCGCTGTCGCCGGTACACAACTCGCTCGGTCCCAGAATCGCAAAGTCGATCCCGGCACGCTTCAACAACTTCGCCAGCGCACGCGTCGTCTTCTTGTTGCGATCGTCAAAACTTCCGGCGCATCCGACCCACATCAAGTACTCATGATCGAAGTCGCCGCCGGCCTCAATCACTTCAACGCCTTCGATGTCGCCTACCCAATCGGCACGGTCGCCCTGGTTCATGCCGTACACATTCGACGAGTTCTCCATCGACCGGTAAACGTTGCCTAACGTCGCAGGGAAGTTGCTCTCCATCAACGACAAGTACCTGCGCATATCCAGAATCTTGTCCAGGATCTCAATGTTCACCGGGCAAATCTCATCGCACGCCTTACACGTTGTGCACGCCCACAACTCCTCTGCCGTAATGCGCTCAAACATCGAGTTGGCGCCGATCGTTATCTCTGCGTCCACGCCAATCGGCGGAGAAACCGGCGGGCTACCGGTAGCTGCCATCACTTCGCCGACCTTCAGCACAATCTCCCGCGGGTCAAGCGGCTTCCCTGTTGCATGCGCCGGGCAGACCGACGTGCACCGCCCACACATCGTGCAAGCATCCGTATCGAACAATTGCTTCCACGTGAAGTCCTCAACCGTCGATGCACCAAACGTCTCGAGGTCGGTCTCCATCAAGTTCGGCATCTCGCGCATCGCGCCTTTAGGACGCGGCCTGTCGCGCAAGTACATGTTCATCGGACTCGTAATCATGTGACGCAACATCGTCGTCGGCAAAATCACCAAGAACGCAAGGAATGCGACGACGTGTACGCCCCACGACCACTGATGCAGGTCCGACAATCGCTCAATCGGCAAGCCATCGAACCATCCAGAGATTCCCCAAGCGACAAACGACCACTTCTCAAAGTCCGCGCCACCGCCCATCTCTTCACGCATCCCCGCAATGCGAAACGCCTCGGTAGTGAACCCCGTAATCGCAATCGCAAGAAACACCGTGATGATTACAAGGTGTTCCGGCTTGGTCTTGATGCGAATGCGATAGGGCCGCCATCCGTAACGCCGCTTCAACGCCCACAAGATTCCGATGAGGAACACGATCCCGAACACCTCAGCGATGAACGAGTACGTCTGGTACACGCGGCCCTGCAAGAACTTCAAGCTGGTCGGAAGTTGGTGATCGATCTCCAGCAACACCGTCGCGACAAACAGCACCAAGAAACCGAAGTAGATGAACGAATGCATCACTCCGGCAGCAGGGTCGCGCAACAGCGTCTTCATCCACACGCCCCGCCGGAAATCGCGCATGCGTCGGTGAGCATTTCCTTTGTTGGTCTTGCGGTCATCGGGCTTGCCGCGTTCGTAGTTACGAACCCGCATGGAAACGAGCCATGCGACAACCATGAGAGCGGTGGCGACCACCAGATAGAACGCCACGATCACGGGCGGCGCAATGTTGACGAAAGCCTCGCGCGCAATCGGCTCGTCGTCGTGCCAGCCAGCGAGTTCAGGAGCAATCCCCGACGCGATCGTGCCGACAGCGGCCAGTACGCCAATCACAAGAATGAGTTGGTGTGGCTTCGGCAACTTCACGCGGATCCGGCTCCCGTTTCTAGCGACGCGAAAAACCTACTGCCACACGGCCGACAACACAGGCAACGTGGCGTTGCTACTGCACAGATTTGGTGTCTGCCGCGCGCAGCCTCGTGGCCATGCCGGTGAGCAACTTGCGCGAGAAGCCCGGTGCCTCCTCGAGCAGCGCCCGGAACTCGCGCTGGCCAATCACCAATACTTCCATCTGAGTGACCGCTACAACGGTGGCATTGCGCGGCGCCGGAACGAGCAATGCGAGCTCACCGAATGCATCTCCGGGGCCAACCGTTGCAACCTTGCGGCCTCGACGGGTCACCTTCGCCGTACCCGACACAATCACGAAGAATTCAGAGCCGGTGGCACCCTCGGTCACAAGTACACGTCCCGGATCTACTTCAAGATCTTCAGCTCTTTTCCCAAGCAGAACCAACTCTTTGCGGGAAAGGGCGGAGAACATCGGGACCGCCGCCAGGTGGTTTAGGAACGCATCGTTTCGGGCCATGCACCGAATCTACGCCGATCGGGGCCCGGATGCGCAAAAAATCACCCGATTAGACAGGGAATCGTGGATATGATAAAACTTATCAACATCCCACTCAAGTTTTCGCTATAGGAGGCACCCAACCATGGCCAAGGCCGTCGGAATCGACCTAGGAACCACCAACTCAGTCGTCTCAGCCCTAGAGGCAGGCGAGCCCGTCGTAATCCCCAACGCAGAGGGCGCACGCACCACACCCTCGGTCGTTGCATTCTCCAAGACGGGCGAAGTTCTCGTCGGAGAGGTAGCGAAGCGCCAGGCGATTACCAACCCCGACCGCACGCTCCGTTCCGTGAAACGCCACATGGGCACCGGATGGAGTACCGACATTGACGGCAAGGCCTACAACTCTCAAGAAATCTCAGCCCGCATCCTCCAAAAGCTCAAGCGAGATGCAGAGGCCTACCTCGGCGACTCCGTTACCCAAGCGGTCATCACCGTCCCTGCGTACTTCGGCGACGCCGAGCGCCAGGCGACCAAAGAGGCCGGAGAGATCGCTGGCCTCGAAGTGTTGCGCATCATCAACGAGCCCACAGCGGCAGCGCTTGCCTATGGCCTAGACAAAGACACCGACCTCACCGTGCTCGTCTTCGACCTAGGTGGCGGAACGTTCGACGTTTCCGTCCTCGAACTCGGCGACGGCGTATTCGAAGTTAAGTCCACAGCTGGCAACACACACCTCGGCGGCGACGACTGGGACCAGCGCGTCATCGACTGGATGGTTGCAGAGTTTCGTAACGCGCACGGCGTAGACCTCGGTGCCGACAAGATGGCAACGCAGCGCCTCAAGGAAGCAGCAGAGAAAGCCAAAATCGAACTCTCCTCTCTGCAAGAGACTTCCATCAACCTGCCGTTCGTCACAGCGACAAGTGAAGGTCCACTCCACCTCGAACTGTCGCTCAGTCGCGCCAAGTTCCTAGACCTCACTAGCGACTTGCTCGAAGCGTGCCGCGGCCCATTCGAACAAGCGATTCGCGATGCCGGTCTCACCAAGGACGCGATCGACCGTGTTCTGTTGGTAGGTGGTTCTACGCGCATGCCAGCCGTTTCCGAGCTAGTTGTTGAACTTGCCGGAAAAGATGGCGACAAAGGCATCAACCCCGACGAAGCGGTTGCGGTCGGCGCTGCCATCCAGGCCGGCGTGCTCAAGGGAGAGGTGAAAGACGTCCTTCTTCTCGACGTGACGCCGCTGTCTCTCGGCATCGAGACCAAAGGTCAGATCATGACCAAGCTCATCGAACGCAACACAACTATCCCAACGAAGCGTTCCGAAGTGTTCACCACGGCCGACGACAACCAACCGTCGGTCGAGATCAAGGTGTTGCAAGGCGAAAGCGACATGGCCTACCGCAACAAGACGCTCGGCACATTCCAACTCGTTGGCATTCCTTCAGCACCGCGCGGCGTTCCCCAGATCGAAGTCATCTTCGACATTGACGCCAACGGCATCGTGCATGTGACAGCCAAGGATCTCGGTACAGGTAAAGAGCAGCAGATGACCATCACCGGTGGCACGGCTCTCACCAAGGAAGAGATCGATCGCATGATGCAAGACGCCGAAGCACACGCAGAGGAAGATCGCGTGCGGCGTGAAGAAGCCGAAGTTCGCAACAACGCAGACTCGCTCGTGTTTCAAACGGACAAGTTGCTCGCCGAACAAGGCGACAAGGTCGAAGCCGCCGAACGCGAGGCGATCGAAACCAAGCTCAAGGCCCTCAAAGACTCGCTGGCCGGTACCGACGTCGATGCCGTAAAGCGTGCGCATGAAGAACTCATTGCGGCGACCCAAGAGTTCTCGCAACGTCTCTACGCCAGTGCGCAGGCATCACAGGCCGCCGATGGTGGCGAGCCAGTGCCGAACGAAACGCCAGACGACGACGAAGTTGCAGAGGCAGAAATCGTTGACGAGGCCGATGAAGAGAAGGGAACGTGAACGACGATCTCACTTCTGACGGCCTCCCTTCCGACGACGAACTCGAAGCGCTGCCAGATGCGTCGCTTGATGCCCCGTTAGGCGAAGTGGAAGAAATACAACCAGAATTGTCGGAGATCGATTCTTTACGTGCTGAGCGAGATGAGATGCGCACTGACGCGCAACGCGTGCAGGCCGACTTCGAGAATTTTAGGAAGCAAGCGAAGAAGCGTGAGTCCGCGGTCGTCGAACGTGCGACTGAAGGCCTCGTAGAAGCTCTGCTCCCCGTGCTCGACAGTTTTGAACTGTGCATGGGTCAGATCGGCGACGAGACGGAACCGAATCTGCGCAAAGGCATCCAACTTGTATACGCAGAGTTGCTAGCTGTTTTGGAGAAGGCCGGTCTCGAACGAATTGATGCCCTGGGCAAGCCCTTCGATCCAACCGAGCATGAAGCGGTTATCTCTGAAGAAGGCGACGGCGAGCCAATGGTTGCCGAGATCTTGCGAGGCGGTTACAGATTGCGCGGCCGGGTGATACGACCTGCGATGGTGAAGGTGGCGGGATAGTTCATGGGTCCGCAGCGCGAGTGGTTCGACACCGACTACTACTCCGTGCTTGGTGTTCCATCCAGTGCTACCGACAAAGACATCACGCGCGCATATCGCAAACTTGCCAAGCAGTTCCATCCCGATGCCAATGCGGGTAATGCGAAAGCCGAAGAACGCTTCAAAGAAATCTCCGCTGCCAACGATGTGCTCGGTGATACTGCCAAGCGCAAGGAGTACGACGAAGTTCGGCAAATGGTCGCGTCCGGTGGGTATCAGCGCGGACCAGGAGGTGGACCCGGTGGTGGTCCAGGTGGACCCGGTGGGTTCAGTTACGACGGCGCCGATCTAGGTGACTTGTTCGGCAACCTTTTTGGCGCGGGACGAAGCGCCGGTTTCGGCGGCGGTCGCCGCAGTGCGCGTACCGCACCCCAACGCGGTCAAGACCTAGAGACAGAGCTGCACCTCGACTTCCTAGAGGGGGCATACGGCGTAACAACCGAAGTGAGATTCACCGCCGACGCAGCGTGCGCTACATGCAACGGCACGGGAGCGGAACCCGGATCGCTGCCGACTCGCTGTACAGGGTGTGGCGGAACAGGTGAGGTGGCCGTAGACCAAGGACCGTTCTCGTTCTCACAGGTGTGTCCGTCATGTGGGGGTCGCGGGTCGGTCATCGCCAACCCGTGCAAGTCCTGTCGCGGACGCTGCACCGAAGTCCGCCCTCGCGAGGTCAAGGTGAAGGTTCCCGCAGGCGTAACAGATGGCCAGCGCATCCGCGTCAAGAGCCGCGGAGCGGCCGGAGCAAACGGCGGTCCCCCCGGCGACCTGTACGTGGTCGTGCACGTGCGCGCGCACTCCGTGTTCGCGCGTCGCGGCGCGCTCGACCTGGTTGTGCACTTGCCGATCACGTTCATAGAAGCAACTCTCGGCGCCAACGTAAAGGTTCCAACTCTCACCGATCCCGTAACACTCAAGGTCAAGGCTGGCACTCCTTCCGGTACCACTCAAAAAGTTCGGGGCCGCGGCATCACCGGAGCGAAGGGCAAGACCGGCGATCTGCTTGTCACGTTCGATGTCGTCGTGCCCACCAAACCAACCAAGGCCCAACGCGCAGCGTTAGAGGCTCTAGGCGAAGCCTTCCCCGATGATCCCCGCGACTTGTTAGGAGAGTGACGAGATGACCCAATACGACGAGCGAGCCTTGTACGTCATATCGGTCGCAGCCGATCTTGCGGGTGTGCATCCCCAGACGTTGCGCATCTACGAACGCAAGGGACTCATCGAACCGGCGCGAACGCAGGGTAGAAGCAGGCGCTATTCCGAACGTGATGTCGCGCTGCTTCGGCGCATCCAAACATTGACCCAAGAAGGCGTGGGCATCGCTGGCGTGCGCCGCATTCTCGACCTAGAAGCACGCGTCGCCGACCTCGAAAGCATTCTCGAAGCTACGCGTGCCGCTGCAATTGTAGAGATCGACAATGTGCATCGCAGTTATCGACGCGACCTTGTTCCAGTCAGCCGTGCAGTTGTGCGAGCCGAACCGCGGCGCAGGAGGTAGCGAGATGGCACTAGACCCCAACAAGTTCACGCGCAAGACCCAAGAGGCAATAGGTGCCGCCCAATCGCTCGCGCGTGAGCGCAACAACAGCCAGGTAGAAGGAGCCC
>SHUZ01000103.1 GCA_009694415.1 Acidimicrobiia bacterium | reverse complement strand
CTTGCTGCGCTTGTGTGTCCGGCGATTGATCGCTGTCGCGAACGACTCGATGGCATTGAACTGCGTGAGGATGGGGTGCACTACAAGTCCGACGGCGCGGTTTACATTTCGAAGTGGATGATGGCGCAACTCGATCTCCCCGAAGTGAGCAAGGGCGCCCGATGACGCGTTGGATACGGAAGCACCCCGTCCTAGTTGCGTCCGTCGCGCTGTCGGTCCCGATCGTTGTTGCTGCAATCGTGCTGTCCGATAAAGCATGGGCACCTGTTCTGGACCTTGCAATGACCGAACTACGCGTTCGCGATGTAGGCGGCGCGCACTCTCCGCTGGTCGGGTTGCCTGGTCGCATCGGCGATTTTCCAAACCAGGGGAGTCACCCCGGACCCTTCTTGTTTTACCTGCTCGCGCCGATGTATCGACTCTTCGGCCAGAGTGGTCAGTCGCTTGAAATCGGAATGGCGTTTATCTCGATAGCGGCGATCGTTGCGTGCCTTGTTCTAGCGCGCAGGCGCGGTGGCACCGGTATGGTCGTAGGTGTAGCTCTGATGTTGTCGGCGCTTGTTGTTGTGTACGGACCATCGGTGCTCACGCACCCGTGGAATCCGTTCGCTCCAGTTCTTGCATGGGTAGTTGTGTTGTTGGCCACGTGGTCGGTTTTCGATCGCGATGCCCCAGCGTTGTTGTTCATTGTGGGGTTTGGCTCACTCGCTGCCCAGACCCACGTTCCATATGCAGGTCTTTGTGGAGGATTGTTAGTCCTCGCCGTTGGCACCGTTTTGATTCGGGCGTTGCGAGCACCTACCGCTTCGGACGAACGCCGTAAGCCCTTGATTTGGATGGCGGGAGCGCTGGGACTCGGCGTGGTGCTTTGGATGCCGCCGCTCCTCGACCAATTATTTGGTCACGGCAACGTGTCGACGATTTTCCGGAGTTTTGGGAATCCGTCGGAGCCGCCGATCGGGTTGGTGGCGGCGGGCAAGGTGATTCTCGAGCGCTTTGACGTGATCCACATGTTTGGTCAACCCGATGCATCCCGCCTGCTAGTTGCAGTGTCGGAGCGGTCAATGGCCAGCGCCGCAATCGGCGCCATCTTTCTTGGCCTTTGGGTGATAGCGGCTGTCAGCGGTCTTGTCATGGGACTCAAGCGGCTGTGGCCATTGCACGCGACGGTTGCCGCAGGGCTTCTCCTCGCGATGATGTCTGTGAGCCGCATTTTCGGAGGAGTCTGGTTTTACCTGACGCTGTGGATGATCGGGCTAGTTGCAGTGGCAATGTTCGCAACAGCCGCCACCCTCATCGACGTTTGTCGTGTGGCGCACCGTGGCGGTGCATTATCCGACAAACGCTCGGGTGGTTGGTTGGTCGGTGTTGGTGTTGTCGCGACTGGTGCGCTCATTCTGGTCGCCACTGTTCAGAGCCTTCAGGCCGAGCCTCCCGAGCGCGATATGTCGGCGGTGCTCCTCTCTCTTGTCAAGGGTGCAGATGAGGGGTTACAGGGTGACGCTTCACCGGATGGTGGCCTTTCCGGTAGTTACATCATCACCTGGGACGACCCGCACTTCATCGGGTCTCAGGGTCTTGGATTACTAGTGGAACTCGAACGACTTGGCTACGAGGTCGGAGTTCCTGAAATGTTTGCGGTACCGGCGACTCGGCATCGGGTGATGAAAGATGCCGACGCGACCGGCACAATTCGCCTGGTTGTTGGCGGTAATGCTGTCGAAAAACTCATCGCAGCGGGGGACCCTGGAGTCGTTCTTCTGGCACGTGTCGATCCGCGGAACGCGCAGCAACGCCGCGAGTACGACCGCTTGGTCAAGCGTCTCAAAGCCAGTTTGAATAGCCGCGGGCTTGATGAGCTCGCGGATCTCACCGATGTGAGCGTTTTCGCAGTATCACTCAACGAACGGTTGACGCGTTCCGAACTAGAGATTGTTGGTGATCTGATCAGACTCGGTCAGGACAGCGCGGTGTTCATCGTGCCTACCGGTTACCGACCTTGACCAATTAGATCAGTGTTCGGGAAACCGGCGAGGTTTCCGAGCGACAGCAAAAAGCACTGGCGTGGTGTCGGTCACTTCGTCGGCCATAAAGAAGTGCGAGTCATCAAGGCCCGATCCGATCCCAGTGTTCGCGCTACCGAGCATCTTGTAGACAACGGGCAACGCGTGTTCGTAGCCCCACACGTACCACTTGCGCGGCATGTGTCGTCGCAAGTTCAAGAAGTCGAGTTTTAGAAGCCGTTCTCCGCTCGCGCGACGTGCGGCAAAGTCGGCTTGCAAGACGTCATCGCCTTCGAGTGCAAGAACTTCGACCTCGTGGAAGAACAAGCGCAACATCGACGCCAGGTCCGCAGCTTCGAACAGGTACACATGAAAGGGGTTCTCAAAATCTGCAGGGCGATTCGGCGTGATTACAAATGCAGTGCCGTCGTCGCTGGTCACGCGCGCCAGTTCGGCAACATGGGTTTCGGGTCCCGTGAAGTGTTCGATGATGTGAGAGGAGCAAACCCAGTCAAACGACCCGTTATTGAATCCGAGTTGAGCGCCGTCCATGCCTGCAAACTCGGCGTCGGTTCCGCGCGGTCCACCTGGCCCCCACTCTTTGCGTGCAAGCACAGCGGTCTCTGGGCTGTAGTCCACGCCAATGACCTGTCTGTTGTCGCCACAGAAGCGCGCAGTTTCGCCGCCCACTCCGCAACCGACATCGAGGATGCGCCCGTTACCGATACGCGCAATTACTTCTCGATAGCCGGCATCGTGCAATGCAAGGAGCGAATCGGGCGTAGCGCCTTCCATCGGACGTTCACCGGTCAATTTCAAGGGGACTCCTTGTACGGATGTGGTTACCCCGTGGTTGATTCGACTTAGAACAGCGCGGTCTGCTTTACCTCGGGAGCCGCCTAGAATATCGGGGTTAGAGGGGGGCCATGTGCTGCCGAGTGAAATCGGGATTGGGGGTGCCGTGAAGAAGCCAGCAACGCCTACTGGATCACGAGCGGCCCACATCGCCAAGTTGGGTGACTTGGCTGACGAAGCAGGTCTCCACCGGGTGAGCATGCTCGCATGGCGTGACCTGGACGACCCAGAAGCTGGGGGCTCCGAGGTTCACGCATCGACCGTCGCGAGTCTGTGGGCTGAGGCGGGTATTGAGGTGACGATGCGCACATCGTTTGCAGCCGGGCAACCTCAGATGAGTTGGCGAAGCGGCTATCGGGTGATTCGTAAGGCCGGCCGTTACATGGTGTTCCCGCGCGCCGCATTCAGCGAGATGATGGGTTGGCACGGCGGCAAGGACGGCCTCGTGGAGATTTGGAATGGCATGCCGTTCTTCTCGCCGATGTGGGCGCGCACCCCACACGTGACTTGGCTTCATCACGTGCATGCGGACATGTGGGACATGACGCTCGGCCCGCGTTTGGGGAAAGCGGGTCGCATACTCGAGGCACGGGTCGCGCCGAAAATTTACGGTCACACGCCTATCGTCACTCTCTCCAAGTCTTCCAAGCATGAGTTGATTCACGACCTGCACTTCAAGGAACGCCTCGTGCACGTTGTTCCGCCGGGAATAGATCCGCGTTTTTCCCAGGGTGGCAAGAAATCAGACGTTCCGCTTGTTGTAGCGGTCGGTCGTCTCGTGCCAGTGAAGCGTTTTGACTTGCTGATCGATGCGCTTATCCAGATCCATGATCGGCACCCAACAATGCAGGCGATCATCGTGGGCGAGGGCTATAGAAGGCAAGATCTCGAATCCCAGATCACTCAGGCCGGGGCGCATGAATGGATCCAAATGCCAGGGCGCATCACGGATGAGGAAGTGCTCGATCTATATAGGCGGGCTTGGGTGCTATCGAGTGGATCCGCGAGGGAAGGTTGGGGCATGACCGTCACTGAGGCAGCGGCGTGCGGAACACCTGCCGTAGTCACTCGCATCGCAGGGCACTCGGACGCAGTAGCGGACGGAGAGTCGGGACTGCTTGTCGAGGGACGCGACGAACTCGCGGGTGCGTTAGATCGTGTGTTGGGGGACGCGGAACTTCGAGAGCGCCTGTCGGAGGGTGCGTTACGCCATGCCGAACAGTTCACATGGGCCGCCACTGCTAGAGGAACGCTGGAAGTGTTGGCTGCCGAGGCGCTACGGCGTCGCGGTCGTCCGTGACGGCAGAAGAAGCGCAACTAACTGCGGTCGGTACAGGGTTGGGTGACAGCACCCGCATCGAAGCATCGATAGAGAGCCTTCCTCGTTGGGCGCGAGGCGCAATTGGTTACGGACTCCTCGCGCTACTGGCGTATGTGCCGATGTTTCTCACCGCGCCGGGCAAAGTCGCAGCCGACACCAAGCAATACCTGTACCTGGATCCCGGCCGCCTGCTGAGTCGCTCATGGTCGATGTGGGATCCGAATATAGGGATGGGCACTGTCACGCACCAAAACATCGGGTATTTGTTTCCGTTGGGACCGTTCTATTGGATGCTTAATGCGATCGGGAGCCCCGATTGGGTGGCACAACGCATCTGGCTGGGAAGCCTGTTGTTCTTGGCGGCTCTCGGCATGTTGTTCCTGTTCAGAACCATCGGGTTGAAGGGCCCTGGAGCGGTTGTCGGTGCGCTGGCTTTCATGCTCAGTCCTTACGCACTTGATTACGCAGCGCGGATATCGGTCATCTTGTTGCCGTGGGCAGGCTTGCCGTGGCTACTTGCTTTAACAATGCGCGCATTGCGCCGCGGCGGATGGAAACACGCTGCACTTATTGCGCTCCTGGTTCAGGTGATTGGCAGCGTCAATGCGACGGCGCTTGTTTTTGTCGGGATGGCTCCGCTGTTGTGGGTTCCGTACTCGGTAGTCGTACTTCGTGAAGTTGATTGGCGCCGCGCTCTCGCCACTGTCGCGCGAATTGGTCTGCTTGCCACAGCGGCGTCGCTCTGGTGGATGTCTGGACTGTGGGCACAGGGAAGCTACGGATTGAACGTTCTGGACTACACGGAAACACTGCGAGCCGTGTCGCGCACTTCGCTTCCGAACGAAGTGCTGCGCGGCCTTGGCTATTGGTTCTTCTACGGTCGCGACAAACTCGGTTCCTGGATCGAAGCGAGCATCGACTACACGCAGCGACCGTTTTACATCATCCTTAGTTATGGCATCCCATTTCTGGGATTGCTCTCGGCCGCGTGGGTGCGTTGGCGTTACCGCGCGTATTTTGCGTTGTTGGTCGTGGTCGGTGTTGTGACGGCCGTGGGTGCACATCCCTATGACTCACCCACACCGATAGGCGCTGCATTCAAAGGGCTAGCTAGCACATCTAGTGCCGCGTTTGCGTTGCGAAGTACAGGGCGCGCAACGCCACTCGTGGTTCTCGGTATGACGGCGCTGTTGGCCTCGGGAGTGAATGCGCTTTGGACATGGTTGCGTAGTCAGAACCGTCCGCGCATTGCTCTTGCGGTTCCTGTACTGGTTGGAGTGATGGTCATTGTCAACCTGCCTGCTCTCTGGAATGAGAGTTTCTACGGTGCGAACCTCCAGCGCGATGAAGACATTCCGCAGTATTGGAAAGATGCCACGGCATATCTCGATTCGCATAACGACAAATCTCGGGTGTTCGAAATGCCGGGAGCTGACTTTGCGTCGTATCGATGGGGGAACACGGTTGATCCGATCACCCCGGGGATCATGGATCGCCCGTACGTCGCGCGCGAACTTATCCCGTATGGGTCGGCGGCCTCTGCGAACTTGTTGAACGCGGTGGACTTGCGTATCCAAAGTCGACAACTTCCGTCGCAAGCTATTGCGCCTGTAGCGAAGTTGATGGGCGTTGGCGACATCGCATTGCGCAACGACTTGCAGTTTGAACGGTACAGAGTGTTGCGGCCCGGGTTCATGTGGTCGTTGTTCCAGCCGACGCCTGCAGGGATGACCGGACCGGTTTTGTTCGGCAAGACAACGGCTTCACAGGCACATTTGTACCCGTTCCGAGATGAACAGGCGTTGGCAGAGGGCCCGCAGACGGTTCCACCTCCGGTTGCAGTTTTCGGAGTGACCGACCCCACGCCAATAATCGGAGCGAAATCGCGGTCGAACGCGGTCCTCATTGCGGGCGACGGTGATGGAGTTGTAGATGCATCGACGGCAGGCCTGCTCGATGCCGACCCCCTCGTTCTTTATTCCGCTCCGTTCGCTAACGAACTGGATCGTCTGCGTGAGCAAGCGGCGGAGTCAACGCTTGTTGTTACCGATAGCAATCGACGGCGCGGCCGTAGATGGTCAACGGTTACCGACACTGTCGGGTACACGGAAGGGCCGGGAGCGTTCCAACTGGGCGTGGACGAGTCCGATGCGCGCCTCGACGTGTTTCCTGGTGCGCCTTCGGACGCCTACACAACAACAGTTCTTCGTGGCGTGAAATTTGTTGGGACTACGAGTTATTCGAACCCGATTACATATACGCCTGAAGATCGCCCAGCGCGTGCGATTGACGGCGATCCGTATACCGCATGGCGGACCGGTGCATTCGATGACGTAACCGGCGATCGCATCCGCGTGGTGCTCAAGAAGCCGATCACGACCGACCATTTGGATGTCGTACAGGTATTGAAGTTCCCGAACGAACGTTTCATCACCCGCGCACGCCTTCGTTTCGATGACAAAACCGGCCTCGATGTCGACTTCGGGGGTCGGTCACGTCGTCCCGAAGGGCAGCGCATTAGTTTCCCACGCCGTTCCTTCTCTACCTTAGAGATCGAGATTCTTGATACAAACCTCGGGGTGGTTCGTAACTACAGCGGTGTAAGTCCTGTTGGTTTCGGAGAGATTCGATTGCGTGATGATGGCGCAACTGTAGATGTAGTTGCCGAAGAAGCGGTGCGGATGCCCAGCGATCTTCTGAAGAATGTGGGAACGGCGTCGCTGGATTCGCCGCTTGCGATTCTCATGACTCGGGAGCGTGTGATTCCGGTGCCTCCGCGCAGCGACCCGGAACGCGACATGACGCGCGAGTTCAGCCTTCCTACTGAACGTTCGTTCTCGATCACCGGTGATGTGCGACTTTCCTCCTTCGCGCCAGACGCAGCAACTGACCGCATCCTCGGGTACAGCGGACCTGTCGTTGCCAACTCTTCGGCCCATCTAGCCGCGGCGCCCGCAACGCGTGCTTCCGCCGCCTTGGACGGGAACCCGGATACCGCATGGGTAACACCGTTCGAATTCGTCGAGAACCAATGGATCTCGTTCAATACGCATGAACCAATAACGATCAATCATTTGGACCTTCAGGTCGTTGCTGACGGCCTTCACTCTGTGCCGACGAGTGTCGAGATACGCAGTGACTCAGGTGAGACCCGCACGGTCAAATTGCCACCCGTTACAGACCTGCCAACGCCAGGTGCAGTATCAGCGGTACCCATCACCTTCCCTGCGATGACGGGCAGCGAGATGAGCGTGATGATTCGATCGATACGCCCCGTCACGACACGCGAGTGGTATTGCGAATGTGATCTGGTCGTACCGGCAGCGATTGCCGAACTCGGAGTACCCAGCCTGCCGTACATCGTTGTATCGCCAACGATTCCAGAAGTGTGCGAATTGGATCTGGTTGTAATGGACGGCAAGGGCGTTGGTGCGATGGTTGTGGGCAGTACGGCAGATGCCGTGGCGCTCAAGCCGCTGCAACTCGTCGCGTGCGACTTGGATGCCGACCCAGCCAAGGAACCGCACTTCCGTTCCCCGACTGTTGATCTTGGCGAGGGAACGCATGAACTGCGGACTCAACGCGGTGACCAGTTTGGATGGAACGTAGACAGGTTGGCGCTCGGATCATTGGCGGGTGGGGCTGCATGGCAACGGCAATACGCACTAGACGGAACCTTGACCCCGAGTTCCATTGCCGCACCAAGCGCGGTGGTTGCTCCGCAAGTAGAAGTGTTGGCGACCAACCGATGGAAGGCTCGCGTTCGTGTGACAGGCGTGCAGGAACCGTTCTGGTTGGTGCTCGGTCAAAGTCAGAACGCGGGATGGCGGGCCCGTGTTGCCGATCAGGACTTGGGTTCGTCGACGATTGCCGATGGTTACGGCAATGGATGGTTGGTTACGCCGACCGGTGGGGCCGCCTCTGGGACGGCGAACTCTGGAACGCTGGAGATCACACTCGAATGGGAACCGCAGAACACGGTCAATCGTGCGCTTGGCATTTCGACGGCCGCGATCCTGTTGTGTCTTGGCGTGCTTTTTGTTGCAGCAGCACGGCGCCGACGCGAACAAACTGTTGGCACGGCAGTCTGCGATGCGGAATTACCGATGCTCGCCTCGCCGTTGGTGGCTAGGGGGAGTCGCCCGGGCAAAGCGGGAGTCTTCGTTACGACCTTGATCGCCATACTGGTTGGGGGACTCGTCGTTGCTCC
>SHUZ01000102.1 GCA_009694415.1 Acidimicrobiia bacterium | reverse complement strand
CAAAGCACATGCACTCTGCGTTCGATCGCTTGAATCGCGATACCCGCATGAGTTGCTGGCGGCGTGCAAACCACTATCGCGTCAACTCCGCCTTCGTCGAGGAGCGCCATAGCGGAGGGGAACGAAGTCGCCCCGACGGAGTCTGCAAGCGTGTTCGCCAAGGTTGGCTGCGAGTCGGCAACCGCGACAATCTTGGCATCATCTAATCGACCGAACACCTCGCGATAAGTGGTGCTGATGGCGCCAGCTCCCAACAGGCCAACCCGGATCGTCATGAAACCATTCCGGAAATATTCTGGACCGCTTCCCTGAGCACGTTCACGACAAATGAGACATGCTCTGGCTCGTACCGCTCATTGAACGGAAACACTAGGACCGAATCGAGGAACTCGCCTGTTCCCGTGAATTTCGATCGCGAATAATCGAGCGCCTCGGGTCGCGCCAACGTAAACGGCCAGTGACTTGACCCGAATGTTCGTTGTTCGGCGATCACCTTGCATTCGAACACCGGCTTGCGAATATACCTAGGCAGGGCGGCAACTCCAACCTTGGATAACTCCTCGGCTAGTGCATCGGGACTGCACAACCCGCGATCCACCAGAACCGGGATACGCCACCATGACGCAACATCCGCTGGATCTGCATGGACTACGGCGATCCCATCTATGGCGTCAACGGCGGCGAGAAAGTCAGTGGACATTTTGTGGCGATGATCGACGAAATCACAGAGCTTCGCGAGTTGTGCGTTCCCAACTGCACCCTGCAACTCCGTCATGCGAGCATTGAGTGCGAGGAACTCGTGGTCAGGTCGAGGATCATCGCCCGACCACGCCTTGTTAACAAAAAGCCTGGCGCGCCGCGCGCGACCCGGGTCGCGGGCTAGCAAGATCCCGCCCTCCCCTGTGGTTAGGTGCTTGCCTTGTTGTGTACTGAAGACTCCGAAGTCGCCAATCGTGCCGACGAACTGCCCACCGCGTCGCGCCATCCACGCCTGAGAACAGTCCTCGATTACCGCAATGCCTAGAGGCGCGCACAGGTCAACGATCTCGTCCACCGCAGCTGGATTGCCAAACAAGTGTGTGACGATCACGCCGCGTGTTCGTGGGGAGATGCGGTCCGCTACCGATGCCGCCGTCACGTTTCCTGTCAACGGCGAAACATCCGCGAACACAGGTATGGCGCCTTGATACAGAATTGGGGTGATCGCCCCGATGTCGGTAACTGGCGAGGTAACAATCTCGTCACCCGGTTCCGGGTCGATCGCAGCGATCGCAGCGTGTATCGCCGACGTACCAGATGAACAAGCGATCACTTCCCCACAGCCGAATATCGCGCCAATGCCGGACTCGAGCTCGGAAACTTGCTCCCCGCGCGTGCTCGTGAGTTTTCCACTCTCGATCACTTCGACTAAACGCGCTAATTCCGATGCGCCAAGCGACCGCCCTGAAGCATCTTGGTCTGACGGCAACACAACCACCTCAGCAGTGCCACCGATACGCAACCCCGTCACTCGATTCTCTCCCCTTGACCCCCGGCAACCATCCGGACCATCCTTCGAGTCGCCCCACATTGTTAGAGACAGATCTTACCGGCGCTCACACCTCGTTACGCCAGGTCTCAACATGTTTCGACGCCCCCAATTTCCGCTAGCGGCGCTACCGTGCGATATCCCCGACGAGGCAACCGCGACCAGGACGGCGTTTCAAGGAGCGGGAGCACGAGACACAAAGGAGGGAAAATGCAGGATCGCAGCGTTGCGGTAGTTCTGGGCACCCGACCGGAGTTTGTGAAACTGGCTCCTGTCGTGCGGTCGCTCGGTTCAAGCGCTCGAGTCCTGCACACCGGACAACACTCGACACCGCAAATGTCATCAAGTTTTCTGCAACCACTTGGAATGCCAGCGCCAGAGTTATTGGAACCGATCGCGGGCCTCCCCCGCGCACAACAGATCCGCCGAGCCACTACGGCTCTCGTCCGAGCATTCACCGTCGCCAGACCCGCTCTCGTGGTAGTTCAAGGTGATACCAACTCCACAACCGCGGGAGCACTGGCAGCGAACGCGCTAGGTATTCCGCTCGCACATGTTGAGGCAGGTTTGCGTAGCGACGACGGGAACATGCCGGAAGAGCGCAATCGAATCCTCGCCGATCACCTCTCAGAACTCTGTTGTGCGCCCACCGACCAAGCTGCGACAAGACTCAAGAACGAAGGAATCAGTCCAGCACGCGTACTAGTCACTGGAAACACAGTCGTGGACGCTCTGAATAGTTGCCTACCGACACGTTCCGCGCGCAAAGCGATTTTGGCGTCGATGGGTATCGCTTCTGGTGCATTTATTCTCGCGACATTCCATCGTCCAGAAAACGTCGACAATGACGACAGGTTCGCCGAACTCATGGCAATCCTTGCGACCCTCCCAATTCTGGTTGTTTTCCCTGTGCATCCACGAAACGCTGCGCGCCTCGCGAAACTCGGGCTCGATTCAACACAAGGATCATTGATCCGAGTGGATCCGCTTCCTTACCCTGATTTTCTTGCTCTTGAGGCTGAGTGTGCGTTCGTCATCTCGGATTCAGGGGGCGTACAAGAGGAGGTCAGCGTCCTCGGACGTCCGGTGATAGTTGTACGGGAAAGTACCGAACGGCCCGAGGTAATTGGGACCTTCGCAACGCTCGCGCAACCGGGAGAAATAGCCGCCATGGCGAACGGCCTGTTGAAGTCGCTGGTACGAACGCACGAACAACTCGCCGCGACACCAACGCCATACGGCGATGGTCATTCAGGAGAGCGAATCGTCGATGCTCTTGCCGCACTAGTGCGCAGTTAGACGTACGATCTAGTGATCTCATCTCAGCGCGCGCTAGAAACGCAGCCTGCTTGCTGTTGCATCTGCGGAACGCGTGATGCAGAACCGGTAGGCGTCGGCGAGGATTTCGAATACCGCACTTCGCCAGACTCGTTTCTTGCCGTGCGATGCACCCGGTGTGGAGTGGTTTATCTAGACCCGCGACCGAGCATGAACGAGCTCGAGACGATTTATCCTGACGACTACCACGCATTCGCGTTCGATGAAGCGCGTTTCGGGATCGTGTACAAGGCTCGTAGTCGCCTGGAAGCACGTCGATTGCTAAAGGCGTTGTCG
The DNA here is from genome assembly GCA_009694415.1 of Acidimicrobiia bacterium. Taxonomy (GTDB): domain Bacteria; phylum Actinomycetota; class Acidimicrobiia; order IMCC26256; family JAENVU01; genus SHUZ01. The sequence continues at coordinate 5,301 of SHUZ01000102.1, read as the reverse complement.
GGACTCCCATCGGATGCCCGAATTCTCGACGTTGGATGCGGTGACGGTTTCCATCTCGACCTACTCAGACAATCCGGACCCAACGGTTGGCGCCTCGAAGGTGTCGAACTCGACCATCGGGCAGCAACGATTGCCCGACAGCGCGGCATCTCGGTTCATCAGGGTCGAATAGAAGATGCCGACCTCGGACAGAGCCGTTTTGATGCGGTCATGCTTATTCAGACGATTGAGCATCTCGCAGATCCAATGCGAGCCCTAAAAGCCATCCAGCGTTTGTTGGTGCCCGGCGGCCTACTCCTGATCGTCACCGACAACACCGGCTCCCTCGATTTTGCCATCGCAAAACGTCGACATTGGGGCGGGTACCACTGGCCACGACACTGGTACCTCTTCAACGCGTCATCCTTAAAGGAGTTGGCAACGCGATCCGGATTTGAAACCGTCGATATCTCCACGATGACGAGCCCGGTCAATTGGACATACTCAGTTAGAAACGCTCTCGACGACTGGGGAGCACCGCGTCGACTCGTGGACTTCTTCTCACTCGAGTCCCCCGTGGCATTGGCGGCGTTTACGGTGTTCGACGCGTTCAATACTTTGGCGAGACGCGGAGCGCTACTGAGAGCAGTATTTGCGCGCGCGCAATCGACTGAAGAACCTCTCGAGTCATGAGCGCAAGACCAGCAGCTGATGAAGCGCCGATAGCCATCATCGGAAGCGGCGTCTCTGGACTCGCTGCCGCGCGCGAACTAATGCATTTGGGATTTGATGCCACGGTCTACGAGTCATCCAATCAAATCGGCGGCATGGCCGACACACAACGCGATCCAGATGGGTTCATCTTTGACACAGGGGCACACTTCATTACCAACCGTTTTGCGACTGCTATCGGCATCGCGCCGCTGTGCCGCACGGTCCATCGTTACGGCGAGACCGTATGGTCGGATGGACGGGCCTACGACTACCCATTTGGGCTAATGCGCAATCCTCGTTATCTGCGCGGAGCGATAAATGCACGTATTCGAAGTAAACGTTCCGTTGAGACTGCCGCGGACCAGTTCCGATCCGAGTACGGAAGCGAGATAGCGGACGAGGTGGCTCTCCCGCTCCTTGAGCAATGGTCCGGGCTGCCGGCCGACCGCCTCTCACCTGCAGTCGCAGACAAACTCCCTGGTGGCATCCTGGCGACCCTCGCGCTCAAACTTTCCGCGCGCGCCACTAACAGGGCGGTAGCGATTGGGTACTGCCGAGAAGCGCCGCAGAGCGCGAATGTGTGGCACGTCTATCCAGAAAACGGAATCGCAACAATCTGCGCCGCACTTACAACGGAACTCGGAGATGCCGTACAAACCGGTAACCCAGTTGAACGGGTGCTCACAACCGATGGACGCGCCGTGGGCGTGGTGGTCAACGGACGCGAGATTCCGGCGGCAGCGGTCATTAGCACCCTCCCGGTCCCCCACCTAGCAGCTCTCACCGATGAAGAATCGCTGCAGCCATTTCGTGAGCTTCGGTATCGAGCGATGGTGTTCGTGAACATCATGCTCCGCGGATGTGACGTCATGCCCGATACGTTGACGTGGACCCCAGGAGTTGAGTTTCCCTGTTTCCGTATCTCGGAAACAACCCGATCGATGCCTTGGCTCGCGCCAACGGGATCGACAATCATCACCGCAGACTTCGGCGCGACAGTCGGCGACTCCACATGGACAGAAGACGACCAGGTGCTCGAAGAGATGGTGTTGAAAGCTCTTTGTGCGATCGTGCCAAGCGCGCGCCGGGATTTCTTGGGATCCCGTGTATTGCGTTCTGCTTTCGCATACCCAATATTCGATCTTGCATACGAGGAAACACGCCTCGCACTCGGACGCGGGACCGGCATCGAACGATTGTTGAGTGTCGGGCGGAACGGCGAATTTGCGCACATTCTCATGGAGGATTCGTACTGGAGAACACTTCGTCAAGTCCGCGCGCTCGCCGCACAACTCAATGAATCGGTACAGAACTGATGATGTGGGAACAACCTCCTCTCAAGGAGTGCTTTGTTCCACCTCACCAGGAAGGTAGCGGTAGAGCCCGTGGTGCTCGAAGAAGTACGGATTCGGTTCAATAACGCGCACGCGTGCCGGACGGAAGAACGCGAGATAGTCGGCGATGACATTGCACTTGGTTGAGATGCGCCCTTCACCCGACGTATAAACAAACCAAATGTCATTCTCCGGGCCCGCGGCTGACAACAATCGACGTGCAACATCCAGCGGTGCTCGGTCTGCCACCCTTTCCGAATAATCGGTCCAGTCGATGAGACGCGAAGGAACAAGATCCGGGAAACCGATCTGTTGGATGTCGCTTCCCAGAAGGCGTCTGATATCTATACCGATCGAGTCCGGGCAATAGACGACCACATCACCCGCGTGCGCGTCAGACCCAATCACATTGGCAATCTCGAACGCTTGGGTCCGACTCCGCAAAGCATTGCTAGTTCCGCCCCAAAATCCAAGAACCAAGAGAATCACCACGGCGCCATACCTGACCGTCCGACTTGCAAAGACGGTTACGCCAAAGGCGGCTGCGAGGATGAACAGAGGGAAGATCACGGCCGCGTAACGAGCTTCGAATGTTGTACCCGCGATCCGAGACAGCACAAGTCCGCCAACCAAAACCGCTATTCCGATTCCGACCTCTACCCTGACTCCAGGCCTCGTTCGCAGATCTACTTCGAAATGCATCGCATCGACCGCGCGAGCAAACAACGCCAAGCCCGCAACAAGCAGTAGTGCCCAGCCAGCCGCTTGCGTATTCCCACCAAAACTCTTGAAAGCTTCGGCGATACTCGCAACCGGCGCGATCTGGTCTCCCCACGGCGTTCCGGTGTGTTCAAGTTGGTAAAGAAACGTTGGCAACCAAATAAGAAATGTCGCGATCCCGAGCAACATTGCAATGAAGGTGCGCCACATCGCGCTCCGTCGAATTGGGTCGCCACGCACCGCGCACACCACTAGCAAAAGAGCAACAATTCCCACAAGGAAGAACGACCAGTAGTGCGTGTACACCAGTAATGCGGCGAGTACGGCGACGGTGAACAACCTGCCGATCGAAGGCTGGTCGAGTGAGCGCAGAACTGCCAAGTACCCAAGCGTCACCAGCAGGATGACTACGCAATACATCCGTGCTTCGGTCGCGTAACGGATCGCGAATGGCGATGCCGCCAGCAACAACAATGAAGTCCAGGCCACCGTGCGAACGTGCGGAAGCTGCAGTCCGGCGTCCGCACGTCGATTGTCGAGCCGACGCCCCGCGAACCACATTGGAACCAGGGTGACAATTCCGATTACACCGGAGAGGGAACGAACAGCGAATGTGCTCGCGCCGAAGAGACCGATCCACGGTTTCAGGAGGAGGTAGTACAGCGGCGGTGCGCCGTCCTGCTCCAAGGCCGCGCGCAGTTCCGAATACGGCAGTTGAGCGATGTTGACCGATAGGGCTTCGTCGGCCCACAACTCGGATCGCGCATACAGACGAAGGAAGATCCCAATCGTCAACACGACGCCAACTGAAAGAAATAGCCAGATCGAATCAGGTGCAGATCTCGCAACAGTTATAGGCGCAGTGTCACGTTCTTCGATCTCCGGCGCGCCCGATTCCGTTGCCATCGCGAGAAGTCTAGGAGCGCTTGCACGCATCGAGATACGCGCTAAGGGTCCCGGATAGATAGGTATCCCAGTCACTTGGAGCCGCCTCTGGCTGCGGCGCGAATGGTGCGGCCGCGAAGTCGACCAACCGGAGGGACAGTTCCTTTGCATCGCCTGCCGCGAACAACAGCGCGTTGCACTCTTGCGATACCAGTTCTGGAATACCACCGCTCGCCGCTCCTATGACAGCAATTCCTCGTGCCCGCGCTTCGTTTGCAACCAGGGGCGCGGGATCTGGCCATTCCGATGGCACCACGACCGCGTCGGATTCGGCGAAAACCGCCTCCTTCTCGGGTCCCGTTACCCAACCTCGGTAGTCGACACCCCTCGCTGTGCGAACGATGGATTCGAGCGGTCCTCGACCAGCAACAACTAGACGGAGTTCAACGTCGCTGATGCTTCTTGCGCGATCGAACGCAGAGAGCAAGGTCGCGAGGCCTTTATCGCGCGCTAGGCGCCCCAGATACACGAATGTGATGGGCGAGTTCACCTTCCGTTGCGGTCGCGCTGCTGTAGACATTTCTACAGGGTTGTAAAGCACGCGCATTCGGTTCTGCGCCCATTCGAGGCTCTCATGGCGCTCGGCAACGGCCTTCGAAACTGCTAACAACACATCCGGAGCAGATCGGCTAACCGAGGCATTACGCACTTTGGATACCGCCGAACATGCGAAACACCTTTCGTCGCATGAAGTCCCATCACGACGTACCAAGGAGTTTCTTTGACAAAGAAGCCAATAGTCATGAACCGTATGAACGTGCGGGATATCGCGACTGCTCGCAAATGTAAATGCTGTAGTTGACAACCCTTGGAGAGCGTGCGTGTGCACAACATCGGGCCTGAATTGCGCTACTGCCGCGTCGAGGGCGCGTGTCGTTGCCGGCCGATGCAAGTCTGCAAGGTGAAAAATCGCGCGACGAACTGCAGGCTGTTCTGCTGATTCACGTATCGGGTAAGGAAATGGCTTTACCGCCGCAACAACTGCGGGGTTGGAATGTGAACTAGCGGTCTCTCCTAGCGAAACAACGCCCACTTCATGCCCAATCGACATGAGTCGCTCCGCTAAAGATGCCGCCATCTGCTCAGCGCCACCCAATACCTCGGGAGGCCACAAATTCGAGACCATAAGAATTCGCATGCAGATCCTTGCTCGATGATCGACTTGATACCCGTCTGCTCCATCGCTCTCATCTGACGGTATCGGTTCACGAAGACCCGAACGCGACATCTCGACCTCCGTTGCTGCCGTACGCTGTCGAGCGGTGCGAATCGGGCTGATTGCAGACACAGTTAATGAACCCGGAGGGATAGGCCGTTACACGCGCGAGTTACTAGCTGGACTTGCCCGTACCGGCGACGTGAGCCTCGTCGTTTGCTCCCCGGACGCAGGGCTTTCAACCGTCGAGCGGTTGGTCGGCGATCGCCTCGATGCACATATTTCGATGCCAGCGAGCTCGGTCGCCAGCGGCATTTGGGTCCGCCACTCAAGCGGGCGACGACTAGCAAGCCAAAAGGTCGACGTAGTCCATGCCACGAAACACCTTGTTCCCCGAACAACTCTTCCAACCGTTCTCACAGTTCACGATGTACTCACCATTACTAGACGTCG
>SHUZ01000101.1 GCA_009694415.1 Acidimicrobiia bacterium | reverse complement strand
TCGACGGCCCAGGCCCTTACAAGACGGGCCTTGCGCCCAACGGGTCCGAGCCAATCCACGTCGGGTGCGGCGACACGCAGGTAATCATGATCACGCCTTACAGCTCGGCCAACGTGGCAGGTCCAGCACTAACGAAGACAGTCGTCGTCAACGCCTAACCCGACGAGCTACCAGACTGCTCCACCCCCGTGGCGAGGCGGCGAGGATGGCAGCAAGGCGCTCCGGGCTCCTTGTCCGCCTTGCGATTTAAGCCCGCCCCTGCACAACGCTTAGCGCGAGACTGCACGCATGGATGACACATATACACACGGCCACCACGAGTCGGTGCTCCGGTCACACCGCTGGCGCACTGTCGAGAACTCCGCCGCTTACCTGCTCGCCCATCTTGATCCCGGCATGCACGTTCTCGATGTCGGTTGCGGACCCGGCACGATCACGCTCGATCTCGCGAACCGCGTTGCCCCAGGCACGGTCATCGGCGTGGATAACTCTCCGGAGATAATCGCCGTTGCCGAACAAGCCAGAGTGGCCGCGCTTTGCGACAACGTGGGTTTCGCAATCGGCGACACCTACGCGCTCGACTTCGACGACGAGCACTTCGACGTTGTGCATGCACACCAGGTGATGCAACACCTGACCGACCCAGTCGCGGCACTAACTGAGATTCGTCGAGTTCTCACCCCCGACGGCCTGCTCGCTATCCGCGACCAGGATTTAAGCGCCCAAGCGATCGCCCCTTTCGACGCGCGGCTCAGGCGCTGGACCGAGCTCCACCGCGAGGTGTACGCGCGCAACTCTGCCGAGCCGAATGCAGGTCGCTATCTGCTGAATTGGGTTCGTCGCGCCGGGTTCTCCGACATAACCCTCAGTAGTTCCACGTGGACCTTCGCAGACACCGAAACCCGCGCGTGGTGGGGCACTTTATGGGCAGACCGATGTTTGCATTCGTCTTTTGCTGAACAAGCAGTTGCATATGGATTGTCAGACCAAACCGAACTCAAAGGCCTTGCCGACGCGTGGCGTGAGTGGTCGGTGCAACCCGACGCATGCATCTTCTGTGTTCATGGGGAAGTCTTGGCCCGCCGGTAGCCCGTCAGTCGGCTTCGCTAATCTCAATGTTGTACGCGTCGTACACCAGCTCAGCACCTCGATCGCGATGCCTATCGAACCGCGCAGCGAGCCCCGCAGTTCGACTCTCTAAATCTTCAATCGAATCGCCAATCGCGATCTCGCGCACCTTCTCTTCGCATGTATTTATGCGACGGCCAAGATCTTCGTGTTCGCTGTACAGGTTCTTCACCGCATGCACGAGTCGCGGCGCGTAGTCGATCACTTCAGCGAATAGGCCTTCGGGTCCCTCCGTGAACTCGACATGACGCGCGAGTGCAGCGCGCACTTCATCCAACGCGCCCAGCACCCTCATACGCCAGCTGTCCAGCATGTCAAGCGGCGCGTGCACAGCAACGTCCAACGCGACGAGCGACACGCCGAGGCCCTGCTTGCCACCTACCGCCCGCTGGTCCGGTGCCGCATAACCGGTCATAGCCATATTCTCGCACCGATTCGCTCGCGATGCACCTAGAGATTTTTCGCCACGACGCAGACCACAACAAACTGCCCGTCTAGTGCGCCATTACCGGCTTAAACGGTACGTCCCATGAACGCAGCCAAGCGGTCTGCTGCGGTTCCGCCATCGGGCGCCTCGCATACCGGCCCAAACGGCGCCACACCATCTTCGCCACGAAACTCTTCCGAGATCGCAAACTGTGCGATTCCCAACAGCTCTTCGGCAAGGGCCGGATCAAGGTCGGTCGACTGTCCCGTCGCCCGCGCGAGATCCCACCCGTGAGTGAAGGCGTCGTTGGAAGCGACTGCCATAAAAATTGCCCCCGGCAACGTCCCGAACGGCAATTCGACCATCTTCTCTCCTGCGCCCTCCGCGCCGAACGCTTCGAGGCTAGCGGCAACTCCTTCATCAAAACTCTTGACGAACTCACCACTTGCCCAATCGCCTTCACTCGCAGATTCGACGGCTTTGCCCGCAGTCACAGTCGCGGCAAAATAGTGACTCGTTCCCACAACATGGTTTACAAGCCCGCGCACATCCCACGATTGACATGGTGTCGGTAAATCCATCTGATCTTCCGTCACGTTTACAAGAACGGCCCGCGTACTCGAAAAAGATTGTTCAAGTTGTTCAGTGCCCATCGGATCCTTTGTACATCGGTTGGACGATGGCCGCACGCTAGTCCTGTGCGCGTCAGGCGCGCCCGGTCAAGTCGATGGCATATTCCAGCGCAGTAGCGTTCGGTAGTCATGCTCGTGCCCGATCACTCCGACACTGGCTGGTTCAATCGCTAGTTGCGCTCCGGCCCGCGGCCCCAACCCGAGACAGCATGCAGCAAGTATTCGCAGAATGTGACCGTGCGCGAAAAACAACACACGCCCTTCTACCTCCTCGCATCTGTCCAATAAGGCGGTGGCGCGTTCGGCGACTTGCTCGATCGTTTCACCACCAGGCATGTCACCATTCCATACGTTCCAACCTGGAACAGTCTTCTTAATCTCTGACGTGGTCAGCCCTTCATAGTTGCCGTAGTCCCACTCGAGTAGGTCTGTTTCGACCACCGCATCCGCGAACCCGGCGAGACGCGCTGTTTCGCGCGCGCGACCGAGCGGACTGGTGAGTACCAAGGCGAATGCCTGTCGATCGAGAGGCTTTACCAGCGACGCCGCTTGCAGCCGACCCTTGGCCGTCAATGGGACATCTGTGCGTCCTGTGTGTTGGCCGGATTCACTCCATTCCGTCGCTCCATGGCGCGCCAACCAGATCTCAGGGCCTAGCCCAGAGGTCACGGACTGGTCCGATGCTCGATGCCATTCGGTCCAGCCACAACTAAATCAGTCGCGAGGCCTAGAAACAATCCGTGCGCCATTACGGCCGCGCGACGATCAAGCGCGTTACTTAGACGTTCCACGTCAGCGATTGGACCGAACATCGCGTCCAATATCCAGTTTCCCTCGTCCGTAACTACTGGATCCGACTCGGCATTCCTCCGCAGGCGTACCTCTGCGCCCATGTCGTCCAAGTAATCGGCCTCGGGACGCCACGCGAATGCCAGCACCTCGACAGGTACAGCGAACTTCGTACCTAACACTTCCGAACACTTCTCAGCATCGACCACGATCACCTCACGCAAACTCGCTTGCGCGACGACTTTTTCGTGAAGCAATGCTGCGCCGCCGCCCTTGATCAGATTGAAATCTCCATCGACTTCGTCCGCGCCGTCAATCGTTACGTCAATCACGGGATAATCCGCGAGAGTTCCAAGTTGGATGCCCAACTCCATTGCCGCCATTTCGCTTGCACGCGAAGTCGGAATACCGACCACTTGTGACAAAGAGCCCTCATAGAGGCGCGCGGCGATTCGTTTGATCGCATGAATGGCGGTGCTACCGGTTCCCAAACCGACGACCATCCCCGACTCAACCCAGCTTGCGGCGTGTTCTCCCGCAGCTTGCTTGAGCGTTTCGCTGTCGCTCATCGCGGTGACACGACGGGGTCGCGCCAAGCACCGAGTCCCTCGATCAGGCGATCCGCCTGGGGCGGGCCCCACGTACCTTTGGCATACGGGTGCACAACGTTGTGATGTTCCAACACTCGGTCCACCACGCGCCAGGCCTGTTCAACACCATCCTCGCGAGCGAACAACAAGTTCTCCCCATTCATCGCGTCTCCGAGCAGCCGTTCGTATGGACTCATCTCGTCTGGAAAGTCATTACTCAAGAACAACTCTCGGTGTTCCCCAATCATTTCCTCACCAGGCACCTTCGCCCGCGCGCCTATGGCAATCGATATCTCTGGGTTGAAACGGAACCGCACATAATTGCTTTCGTCGAGCAGCGGTTCCGTCTCCACAAACACGCGCTGCGGTGGTTCCTTCAATTCGACAACCACTTCGGTGCAATGAACCGGTAGTTCTTTACCTGCTCGTATGTACCAAGGCACACCGTTCCATCGCCAAGAATCGACATGCAGGCGCACAGCCGCAAACGTTTCAACCTGAGAGTCCGGGGCTACTCCCGGTTCGTCCCGGTAGCCCTCGAACTGGCCGCGCACAAGATCGGCCTTCTGCATTGTCGCTACCGATGCGAAGACCCGTTCCTTGGCGTCACGCACTGCCTGGCCACCAGATCCTTGCGGTGGCTCCATCGCGAGCAGTGCAACCATCTGGAACAGGTGGTTCTGTACCACATCGCGCAGCGTACCCACATTGTCGTAGAAGGCTCCGCGCCCCTGCACACCAAAATTTTCCGCCATTGTTATCTGCACACTGCTCACGTAATTACGATTCCAAAGCGGTTCAAGGAACGAGTTCGCAAAACGGAAGTACAAGAGATTCTGCACTTCTTCCTTACCCAAGAAGTGGTCGATGCGATAAACGGTGTCTTCCGGAAATACAGAGTGGATAACGCGGTTCAGTTCTTGTGCGCTCTCGAGGTCACGGCCGAACGGCTTCTCCACGATCACGCGCGCGTTCGTAGCTAAACCAGACTTGGCAAGCGCTTCAATCACCGTCTCGAAGAGACTCGGAGGGATAGCAAGATAGTGAGCAGGGCTTGAAGAGCCGAGCGCATCCAGTTGGCTCTTCAACGCTTCGAACGTCGCGAGACTTCCGTAATCACCGTCTATGTAGTGCAACGACTTCATCAGTCGGTCGTACGCCTTCACGTCGGAGATACCACCGCCGAAATGCTCGATCGAATCGCGCGCCCTGTCGCGCAAGTCGTCGAGAGTCCAACCGTTGAACGCGACCCCAACTATCGGACGGTTCAACGTGCCGTGTCGAGCCATCGAGTAGAGGGCAGGGAACGTCTTCTTGTGGCCAAGGTCACCGGTGGATCCGTACCAACAAAGCGCGTCGGCACTACCCCTTTTACGTCGCGCCACTGCTAGCCCTGCTCCTTCTCATCGTGCCCGCCAAACTCTTTGCGCATCGCAGAAAGCATCCTGTCGGAGAACTCGGCCGCGCCGCGGCTCTCGAAACGGTCTAAAAGCGCTGCCGTCAACACGTGTGCTGGAACCCCTTCGTCAATCGCGGCATGAACGGTCCATCTCCCTTCGCCAGAGTCCGATACCCGCCCCTCGAAGTCGGCAAGGTCCGGTGAGACAGAAAGCGCGTGCGCGGCCAGATCTAGCAACCAAGAAGCAACGACACTTCCGCGCCTCCACACCTCTGCTACCTCGGGTACGTCGATGTCGTACTGGTAGTACTGCGGATCGCGCAAGGGAGTCGTCTCTGCGTCTTGATCTTGGAGACGCGTTCCAACATCCGCTTGCTCAAGAATGTTTAGGCCTTCGGCATAGGCGGCCATCATTCCGTACTCAATGCCGTTGTGCACCATCTTCACGAAGTGCCCAGCGCCATTCGGACCACAATGCAAATACCCGCGCTCTGCGGTAGACGGTTCGCCGCTACGGCCAGGAGTTCGCGGCGCGGCATCGACACCCGGTGCGATAGTTACAAATATGGGGTCGAGATGTGCGACCACTTCTTTTTCTCCACCGATCATCAAACAGAAACCGCGTTCTAGCCCGAACACTCCGCCACTTGTTCCGCAATCCACATAGTGCACCTGCGACTTCGCTAGCACAGCGGCCCTATCAATGTCGTCCCGGTAGTAAGAGTTGCCACCATCGATCACGATGTCGTCCGGTTCCATCAGGGCGGCCAACTTCATCACGGTGTCGCCGGTAAATGCAGCCGGAACCATTACCCACGCGGCGCGGGGCTTGGTGAGTTTGCCGACAAAGTCCTCCATCGTCAGGGCGCCGATGGCACCTTCACCTTCAAGTTCCTTCACTGACTGCGCGTCAACATCGAACACCACACACTCGTGTCCATCACGCATTAGGCGGCGAACCAAGTTCGCTCCCATCCTCCCTAGACCTACCATTCCGAGTTGCATCGTGTGTTAGTTCCTCTCTTGTGAGTTGGTTATGAAGTGCGCTGGCGTCGGTAGCGCCTGATGAGCGCATTTGTTGATGAATCATGCGCGAGATTCGGTTCGCTCGCATCCTGCAATTCGGGGATGATCTTTTGAGCTAACTGCTTGCCTAATTCGACGCCCCATTGATCGAAGCTATTTATGTTCCAGATCGCGCCTTGCGTAAACACCTTGTGTTCATAGCAAGCCACCAGTTGGCCCAATGTGTACGGCGTCAATTGTGTGGCCATGATCGTATTCGTCGGGTGATTGCCTTCGAACACTCGGTGGGGCACCTGGCTCGGATCTACTCCTTCTGCCTCCACCTGTGCACGCGTCTTGCCAAATGCCAGCGCTTCAGGCTGTGCAAACAGGTTCGCCGCAAGCAGATCCTGGTGGTCCCCGACGACTTGGTTCGGCTGTGCGAAACCGATGAAGTCACATGGAATCAGTTTCGTCCCTTGATGAATAAGTTGGTAGTACGCGTGCTGGCCGTTGGTGCCCGGTTGACCCCACACAATCGGCCCAGTCTGATAACCAACACGTTCGCCCGAACGCGTCACGGACTTACCGTCGCTCTCCATGTCGAGCTGCTGAAGGTACGCGGGCAGGTGAACGAGGTATTGGCTGTATGGCAATACCGCAACTGTGTCGGCTCCAAAGAAGTCGTTGTACCAAATACCGATCAACCCCATCAGCATCGGCATATTCGCTTCGATGGGCGCAGTGCGAAAGTGCTCATCCATCGCGTGCATCCCTGCGAGCATCTCAGCGAATCGTTGCGGACCGATCGCGATCATCACGGAAAGCCCGATCGCTGAGTCAAACGAATAACGCCCGCCTACCCAGTCCCAGAACTCGAACATGTTCGCGGGATCAATTCCAAACTTGGTCACCTCGTCGGTGTTTGTAGACAGCGCAACGAAGTGCTTCGCCACTGCACCTTCATCAACTAGTGCATCAAGCAGCCAGCTACGAGCCGTGCGAGCGTTGGTCATTGTCTCCAACGTTGTGAATGTCTTCGATGCGATTATGAACAGCGTCTCTTCTGGGTCAAGGTCTCGGGTCGCTTCATAAAAGTCGGTGCCATCGACATTCGATACGAACCTGTTGGTCAACGAGCGATCCGCGAAGTCGGCCAACGCAACGGTGGCCATGCGCGGCCCAAGGTCACTCCCACCTATTCCCACATTGACGATGTTGCGGATGCGTCTCCCTGTATGCCCCGTCCACGAACCGGATCGAACCCGATTAGCGAAATCTCCCATCGAGTCAAGAACTCGGTGGACCTGCGGCACAACGTCTACTCCATCGACCATGATCCGTTCGTCCGCAGGTGCGCGCAACGCAACATGCAGCACACTTCGGTCTTCTGTGATATTTATTTTGGCGCCCGCGAACATTGCATCTCGTAATTGTTCAACGCCTGCACGGCGCGCTAGAGCAACCAATAACTCGACGGTCTCTGCGGTACAGCGGTTCTTGGAGTAGTCGAGATACAGATCACCGGTTTCGAGAACCATCGTCTCGCCGCGCGTCGGATCGCCTTCGAACAAATCGCGCAAGTGGACATCCTTGATAGCGCTGAAGTGCGAATCGAGCGCTTTCCACTCTTCGGTATCTGCGATCTGTTGTGCCATCACTCCACCTGATTGTTCTGATTGTTCGCTGGGGCTCGGGGATTCTTGCACCCGTGCAGGAACGGCTCCTAATCAGCCGAGTTCAACAATCTTGTCCAACCCCAAAGCGTCCAAGAGATCGACGAGTGGCCGCGTCAGTAACCACATCTTGTCCATCAGCAGCAATACGCCGAAGAATGCCAGCACCGCAGCCGACACCAGCGTCGCAGTGCGCAAATGCGCCTTCACAAGATCCAATGGGGCGGCCCAATGACCAAACGCAAGACCAACGCCTAGAAACGAGACTCCCATTCCGAGCGAATACGCAATTAGCAGTGCAACCGCGCGGGCCGTTGTTTGTGTGGCCGCTACTCCGAACACCGCTGCGATTACCGGCCCTAAACACGGCGACCACCCAAGGCCGAACGCCGCGCCGGTCACCGGAGCGGTCAACATCCCGAACTTGTCACTCACCTGGAATCGTGCCTCAGGGTAAAGACGGGGAGCGATCAACAGTTGCGACCCCGCCAGGTACGCGGCCATCACGATCACGATCACGCCAGAGACCCGCGTGAGGGTTTCCTGACTATCGAACAGCGCGTTACCAATGCCCGAAGCCGCCAATCCGAGCAGCGTAAATACGGTCCCGAATCCAAGCGTGAACAGTCCGGTCATCGCTGCAATGCGCCAGAGGTGCTTGCGCTCCCCTTGACGCAGTTCTGTGACTGAAAGTCCCGTCACAAGACTCAGGTATCCCGGCACCATCGGCAGAACACATGGCGAAAAGATGGACACGATCCCGCCTCCGAATGCCACCAAAACCGTTACGTCTTGAGGCGAAATTTCAGCGAGCATTTCGCGAGGCTACGACCGCCGGGCTTCGA
>SHUZ01000100.1 GCA_009694415.1 Acidimicrobiia bacterium | reverse complement strand
CAATGGCCGAGGCACCCAGAGGCAAAACACCGGCCGCGATCAAAGAAACAATGGCCATTGTTGGGATGAAACTTCTTCGAGTCATTTGCACCTGGAGCCTGCTTCCATATGGCGATGAACTCCCAGGAAGATAACAGGTGTGTCGCTAGACCCGACAGTGACAGGCAAGGCACTGATCAGGTAACTGCAGTCGCTTGCGCGCCTAGGTACTCTCCGATGTTTTGGCTTGCTAGTTGTGGGGGAGGTCCTTGAACGGGAGTGTCTTGTCGGGGCGCGGTTCGGACGGCAATCCGAGAACCCGCTCTCCGAGAACGTTGCGCTGGATCTGTTCTGTGCCGCCCCCAATGCGCACCGACCACTGGTTCAAAAACATCTGCTGGAACATGCCATCTTGGGGCGCGTCAGTGCTGGTGAGCATCCCATTTGCGCCTTCGATGGCAAGAGCGAGATCGCCATCGGCGGCAACGCGTTCGGACACGGCGAGTTTCATTACCGACGCTTCCGGCCCTGGTGGCAATCCCAACTTCGATCGCGCACGCGCTCTATGGCTGAGCCATCCAAGCAGTTCGAAGCGCGTGTAACTGCGCGCGAGTTCCTGGCGCACGATTGGATCATTCGCGCATCCTGAGGTGCGCGCGAGGTGCAACAGGCTCTTGAATCCGATACCAGAACCGCCGCCGCCGATCATTGATCGTTCGTTGCCCAATGTTGTTTGTGCAACGCCCCATCCGCCGTTGATCTCGCCGAGCACGTTTGCTACGGGAATGCTCACGTCGGTAAGAAAAACTTCATTGAAGTGTGCGTGGCCGGTGATCTGACGCAATGGGCGAACGGTGATGCCCGGTGAACGCATGTCGACCAGGATGTAGGTAATGCCGCGGTGCTTCGGCACGTCGGAGTCGGTGCGCACGAGCAGCATCGCCCAATCGCTGAAGTGTGCTCCCGATGTCCATACCTTTTGACCATTGACGATGAACTGGTCGCCATCGCGCACCGCACATGTTGCAAGACCGGCGAGGTCCGAACCCGCTCCAGGTTCGGAGAACAACTGACACCAAATATGTTCACCGTTCAACATGCGAGGGAGGAAGTAGTCCTTCTGTGCTTGCGTACCGTGAGCGATGATTGTCGGGCCGACCATTCCGGTCGCCACCATGAACACACCAGACGACACCTCGAAGTGCGACTCCTCTTGAGCGAAGATGCGCGCTTGACCGATAGTGGCGCCGCGTCCGTGGCACTCCTTCGGCCACGCAATTCCAGCCCAACTGTTTGCAGCTAGTACCGCCTGCCAGTCGCGGCACTCTTGGACATGGGCTGCTTCGGACTCGTTCGTCATTTCTTTGCCTAGAGAACTCGA
This sequence comes from Acidimicrobiia bacterium, assembly GCA_009694415.1. Lineage (GTDB taxonomy): Bacteria > Actinomycetota > Acidimicrobiia > IMCC26256 > JAENVU01 > SHUZ01. The sequence continues at coordinate 7,157 of SHUZ01000100.1, read as the reverse complement.
CGAGCTACCTGGAGATCGTGGCCTGGCGTTCTTCTCGAGAAACGCGAGTGCTTCTGCGCGAAACGAACTGTCAGCGGCGGATTCCTCGGCGGCGGGTTGCTGCATAGGCCGAAATTAGTCGGTCGGCCATTTATGCCTGCGCTCCGGGACCGGAAGCCGCGCGTATCGGTGGCCCCATTAGTAGGGCAGGATGGAGTGGATGTGGAGAGCAACGATTCGGGGACTCCTCGCGCGCAAGGTGCGCCTCCTCTTGACGGCGCTTGCCGTTGTGCTTGGCGTTGCATTCGTGTCGGGTACCTATGTGCTCACGGACACGCTCAAGGCGTCGTTTGGGTCGGTCTTTAGCGAATTCGCTTCCGGATCTGACCTTGTTGTTCAGGCCCTGCCGGTTACCGGGAATTCAGGTAGTCGCCAGCGCATTCCGGAATATGTGTTGGACGATGTGCGCGATGTGCAAGGTGTCGGGGGCGCCGATGGATTTGTGATCGGTACGGCGCAGTTCGTGGCGAAGGACGGCTCGGCGATAAGCACAGGTGACGCGCCCTCCTTTGGAATTTCATGGAGTGGAGCCGACAAGGTTGGAGCGGTTGGCACGACCGCTGGACGCGCGCCGGTTCGCGATGGTGAAGTGGCGATGGATGGCGGCACCGCGAAGCGCAATGGCTTCAAGGTCGGTGACTCGGTGCGCGTGCTGCTTACTGGCGAGGCCGAAGAGTTCAAAATTGTTGGCATTCTCGAACTCGGCAATCGAGCGGACTTTGGAGCGGTCAGCTTTGCGGCGTTTGATCCAGAGACCGCACAACGCGTCCTTGGAGCACCGGGGTTGTGGGATGCAATATATGTTCGAGTCGCGCCCGGCGTGTCGAGCGCGACAGTGGAAAGAGGAATCGCTGACGCCGTAGGCCCGGGCTATGAGGTGTCATCGTCGGCAGCGTTCGCTGCAGAACGTCGGGGACCGGTTGACGAGGCACTCAATGTGCTGAACCAGGCGCTGCTTGGGTTTGCAGCGGTGGGCTTGCTAGTGGGCGCGTTCATTATTTTCAACACGTTCACCATTCTCGTATCGCAACGCACGCGCGAACTTGGTCTGTTGCGTGCCTTGGGAGCAAGTGGCGCTCAAGTCATCGGGTCGGTGCTCGCCGAGGCCGCAGTAGTTGGCGTAATCGCATCGGCGCTCGGTCTTGCAGTCGGAATCGGGTTGGCCTCCCTATTGCTTTGGATGCTGCCAGGAATCGGTTATCCGGTGCCCGGTGGCGACTTAGTTGTGCTGGCTCGCACCGTGTTGGCTGCGATGACAGTTGGTATCGGCGTGGCGATGGCCGCCGCTGTCGTCCCAGCACTCCGCGCAGCGCGCACGGCACCGATCGCAGCGATAGGCGATCTCCAAACGAGCGCGGGTACGCGACCGATTGTGGTGCGCGCGGTCACCGGAGGCTTTGTCATGCTTATTGGCCTCGCCCTGTCTGGTGTTGGCATCGCGGGATCACTGGATCCCAAGTTCGCGGTGGCATTGACATTCATTGGTGGGTTCATCGTGTTCATCGGGGTGGTGGCGATTGGTCCGCTCTTCGCCAGTCCAATCTCGTCCGTGATCGGTTGGCCACTTCATTGGGTTGCTGGCGTCAGTGGACGGTTAGCGCGACACAATGCGATGCGTAACGCGCGAAGAACGACCGCGACCGCAGCCGCGTTAGTCGTGGGTTTGGCGCTCGTCGCGTTGGTTGCAATATTTGCTGATTCCTTGCGGGCGTCCGTGCGCAACGCAATGGGCGAAGTGAGCGCTGATTACATAGTTGCTGCGGACGATTTTGTGGGCTTCTCACCCGAGGTCGCTACACGAATTGAACGTATTGATGGGGTGGAGACGGTTGTCGCGTTGCAATTCGGAGACGTACTCGTCGATGGCCGAGAGGAGATGGTTACCGGAACAAACAGCACGAATATCGATGAAGTTGTTGACCTGCGTTTCGTCGATGGCAGTGCGCGCGGTATTGCGCGGCAAGGGATCTTGGTGTCCCAACAAGAAGCGGAGCGGTACGGCCGTAAAGTCGGCGATCTTCTTGTAGTAAATCTTCCGGGCCTCGGACCAACAGGACTTGAAATAGGCGGCATTTTCACGACCCGCCGTTTCACCGGTTACTTCCCTGTCGACTTCATCTTGCCTGCAGACATAGTTGCCGCCGGTTTCGGCACGGCACAGCAAGACACGATCTTGTATGTGAACGCGGAACCGGGCCAGACGGCCGTGGTCGGTCGCTCGCTCCGGAGCCAACTTGCCAGACCATTCCCAAATGTCGCCGTACAAACACCGTCGGAGTATCTGGCAGCACGCGAACAAACGATCGGCCAATTTCTCAACGTGTTCTTCGCGCTTCTTCTGTTGTCCGAAGTGATCGCGTTGTTGGGGATTATCAACACGCTTCTCTTGTCCGTCTATGAACGCACCCGAGAGCTGGGATTGCTCCGAACTATCGGTACGACCCGCCGGCAAATCTGGGCGATGGTGTGCGGCGAAGCTTTGATCATTGCGGTAATTGGTTGTTTGGTCGGTATCGGGATTGGGATGCTGTGGGGTTGGGGAGTCGTCACGGCGCTAAGCGGTCAATTCATCGACGAGTTCAGTGTGCCCGTGCCCCAGTTCGCGCTCTTCCTTGTGGCGTCGGTCGTAGCCGGATTCCTCGCTGCATTGATTCCCGCGTTCCATGCAAGCCGCCTAAATGTTCTGGATGCGATTGCTATGGAGTGATGGCGCCGCCGCACGCAAGGGATGGAAACTCGCGCTGCTACGATCGATCTTCCTTACAAGGGCGGTTAGCTCAGGGGTAGAGCACTTCCTCGACACGGAAGGGGTCGGAGGTTCAAATCCTCTACCGCCCACAAAACATGGTTGGCATTGATGCGCCCGAGACACGCGTAACCTCGGAGTGGGACAAGGAGGGCGTGTTGTTCGTAAATGGGTTCATCCAACAACTTCCTGACACGGATAGTACCGAGACCGATGAGTGGCTTGATTCGCTAGACGCTCTCATAGCGCGTAGCGGCGACAACCGCGCTCGCTATTTGCTTGCCCGGTTAATGGCACATGCGAACGAGCAGGGGGTTGAACTCCCAGCGGGCATTTCGACGCCGTACGTCAACACAATTCCCCCAGAGCACGAGCCGCCGTTTCCTGGCGATGAAGCGATTGAGAAGCGGATACGCGCGTACGTCAGGTGGAATGCCGTCGCGATGGTCGACAGGGCCGATCATCGCCAAGCAGGACTAGGCGGCCATCTTGCGACCTACGCGTCGGCAGCGTCGTTGTACGAAGTCGGCTTCAACCACTTCTTTCATGGCCGCGATGAGGGAAGGGTTGGCGACCAGATTTTCTTTCAGGGACATGCTTCCCCTGGCATTTACGCGCGGGCATTCCTTGAAGGACGACTCACCGAAGCGCAGTTGGATCGGTTCCGACACGAGACGGGCGCGGGTGGGCTTTCTAGTTATCCGCACCCTCGCCGCATGCCCGATTTTTGGGAGTTCCCGACCGTGTCAATGGGGTTGGGTCCGCTAAACGCGATCGCGCAGGCGCGCTTCAACCGTTATCTATTGCATCACGGCTTGGTCGACACCAGCGCGGCGCGTGTGTGGTGTTTCGCTGGTGATGGCGAGATGGATGAACCGGAATCGACGGCGGGTCTTTCGATTGCTGCGCGCGAGGGACTCGACAACTTGACGTTCGTTGTCAATTGCAACCTGCAACGCCTAGACGGACCGGTGCGCGGTAACCATAAGGTGATTCAAGAACTCGAAATGAGTTTTCGGGGGGCAGGGTGGAATGTGATCAAGGTCGTGTGGGGTCGAGAATGGGATGCGCTTCTGGCGCTCGATACCGAAGGAGCGCTCCTCAACAAGATGAATAGCACCGTCGACGGCGAGTTCCAGAAGTACGCCACCGAAACTGCCGAGTACATACGTGAACACTTTTTTGGTACCGATCCACGTCTCGCTGCAATGGCCGACAACCTCTCTGACGAGGCACTGCAACGCCTACCTCGAGGGGGACATGACCACCGCAAGTTGTATGCCGCTTACAAGACAGCGGTCGAACATGTTGGTGCGCCCACCGTGATCTTGGCCAAGACCGTGAAGGGTTGGTCGCTCGGTGCAGATATTGAGGCGCGTAATGCCGCTCACCAGATAAAGAACATGGAGGCCGCTGAGCTATGCGCGTTTCGCGATCGGTTGTCGCTTCCGATTCCGGATGCGCAACTGAGCGACGGCATACCTCCGTACCTCATGCTCGAAACTGGTTCTGCGGAACACGATTACTTGATGGAACGAAGGAAAACGTTGGGTGGCTTCGTGCCCAAGCGAATCGTGCAGCCAGTCGCTTCGCAACACCCAGCAGAAGAAGTGTTCGGCGAACACAAGAAGGGAACGGGCGGCAACGTAATGGCGTCTACGACGACCGCCTTCGCTCGTTTGTTGCGCAAGTTGTTTGCTGATTCCGCGGTCGGAAGCAGAGTGGTCGGCATCATTCCCGACGAAGCCCGTACGTTCGGCTTAGACGCGCTGTTCCGCGACGTGAAGATCTATTCGCCATTGGGGCAGCTTTATGAACCGGTCGACGCGAACATGTTGTTGAGTTATCGCGAAGCGATTGATGGTCGCATTCTTCAAGAGGGCATCACCGAGGCGGGATCGATGGCGTCGTTCACCGCGGCAGGTACCGCGTACGCGACGTGGGGACAACCAATTATCCCGTTTTTCATTTTCTATTCGATGTTTGGGTTCCAACGCGTCGGCGATCTTGTCTGGTCGTTCGCGGATCAACGCGGTCGCGGATTCATGCTCGGAGCGACGGCTGGCCGCACAACGTTGATGGGGGAGGGCCTGCAGCATTGCGACGGGCACAGTCAACTATTGGCGAGCGTTGTTCCCAACTGCCGTGCGTATGACCCTGCGTTCGCGTATGAACTCGCAGTGATTGTTCAGGACGGCATCGAACGAATGTATGGGGCGGACCCGGAAGACTGTTTCTATTACCTGACGCTCTACAACGAGAACATCGCGATGCCGCCGATGCCAGAAGGTGTCGAAGTAGGGGTCGTGCGCGGCTTGTACATGTACCGCGCAGCTTCAGGCGAGGCATCGCACACCGCACAGATTCTCGGCAGTGGGATGGCAATGACGGCGGCACTCGAGGCACAAGAGTTGCTTCTCGAACACCACGATGTTGCTGCAGATGTTTGGAGTGCAACCTCTTACAAGGCGTTGCGTGAAGATGCGTTGACGATCGAGAGGTGGAACCGGCTCCATCCGACCGAACCACCGCGCACGCCGTATGTAACGGAACAGCTAGGTGCTTCTTCGGGGCCTGTTGTTGCCGTTACGGACTACATCAAGGCCGTGCCGGACCAGGTGGCGCGTTTTGTTCCGCCTCCGTTTGTGCCGCTCGGAACCGACGGCTTCGGCTACTCGGACACACGCGCCGAATTGCGACGCCACTTCGAAGTGGATGCGGGCAACATCGTGGTCGCTGTGCTCGATGGTCTTGCGCAGTTAGGAGAAGTGGAAGCAGATGTGGTGTCGGGGGCGATCGAACGTTACGAAATCGCGTCCGATACCGACGATCCGCGCAACGGTTAGCGATCGATCGACAGCGTCAGCCGCTAGCGCTGTTGCGTTCCGCGTCGGGATCCCAAGGTTCCTTGTCGCGGCCGTCGTCGGAGTCGTCTTCTAGATAGATGATTCCTGCTTCGTCATCGCTGACATCGGCGAGCGAAGTGCCTTTGTCGGCGAATAGGCCGTCGTCATAACCCTGTTTGAGTTCGCGGGCCTCTCGGAACCGGCGAGCACGTCCTTTTCTAGCCACGTTGTCACCTACCCCCGTAAGGATCTGGTCGCTTGACGGACAGTTTGGTCCGGTGCGGCATGTGGTGGGAAACGATTATCTCGCACATTGAGGCCCTATGCGGAACCAGGGAGGCTGAATGTGGTCATTGGTGAACGATGGGGTCGTCATTCGGAAGCGTAGGGACGGGTTCCGTAGTGATCGAGGTGCAAGATCTCCTCGATCGGACGCCGCGTTGTGGGGCCGTATCCGCCGCCCATCGGCCACCCCATCGGGATGACAGCGCATGCGGTAAGCGTGTGGGGGAGTCCGAGGGTGCGCCTGACGAGGGTTCGGGACCACAGGGGAAGCGTTGTGAGTGCGGCGCCTAGGCCAATCGCTCGGGCGGCCAAAAGGAGATTCTGAACGGCAGGGAATATGGACCCAAAGAACGAGGCCTTGCCCATGGTCGAGGGCCATACTCGGCCGTGCAGGCAACAGACGATGATTACCGGTGCGTCTTCGAAGTGGTCTGCTTGCCACTGAACCGCAGACAGGATGCGTGCCTGTGAGATGTTGCCTCTGGCCGCTCGGCGGGCGAATCGACGGTAAATGGACCACGCTTGGCGGTTGAGGCGGGCTAGTTGGTGCTTCACTCCGGGGTCTCGTATGACCATGAACTCCCAGCCCTGCATGTTGCCGCCGGTCGGTGCTTTGGTTGCAAGACGCAGCACCTCGAGCACGGTTTCGTCGTCCACGGGGTCGGGTCGAAGCCGCCGCACGGCCCGCTGCGTTTGCATGGCTTCGGCGAGCGGCATCTGTAGGCCAGCGGAGACATCTGAGAAATCCGGCATTCGTTAGCCCTTTCGCGCGCGTCGGAGAGCGAAGCGTTGAGCGTAGTGCGGGAGCGAAGCGAGGAGTATCGTCACCGGCCTCGGGCGATTAGCTCAGCTGGTTAGAGCGCTGCCTTCACACGGCAGAGGTCATGGGTTCGAGTCCCGTATCGCCCACGAGTAAACGTGCAGGTCACAGCGTTGCCGGCGCGTTTTGCGAGACGCGAGCAGCGCCGCCAGACCGCGGATAGACCGCGGGACGTTTTCAAAACGCGCGCGAAACCTACCTACGCGATTCGAAGGTGATGACGCGCACAGGCTCGACGCGCGCTGCAATTGCACTCGCGCGAATCGCCGAAAGCGCGGCACGTTCGTCGTCGGCGCCGAGGTCCAAGAGGTGTCCGTAGACGCGGTAGATAGTCGCCACGCTTCGATGCCCTGCCCACTTGGCTAGACGGAACGGATCGACGCCGGCGGCTATCCAATGAGCAACAGCCGTGTGACGCAGC
>SHUZ01000099.1 GCA_009694415.1 Acidimicrobiia bacterium | reverse complement strand
ATTCGGTGCTTGGATGCGCACGGTGTCTGAGTATCGTGGCGCATTGCACGCCGTTGCAGCGTGCCAATCCGTGTTCTCGATCGAACGGTTGACAAAACGATGGCGATTCACTACAAACTTGATGACGAGCACATCGTGCTCATCACGATTGACCGTCCAGAGTCCCGCAACTCGGCCGACATGGAGCACTTCAAGTTGCTCCGCGAAGCGTGGGAGCGATTCGACGCAGACGACGACGCTTGGGTCGCCATCATCACCGGCGTTGGTGAAGCCTTCTTCAGCGGCGCCGATCTAAAGCGGTACGTACCGGAGATTACAAAGCTTCAACGCCAAATCGCAGAAGAAGGCCTGACTGAGATCGACGGCTATCGACTCGACGACGGCACGAAAGCCGTTTTGCGCGGCGCAAAGATTTGGAAACCGATTATTGCGGCCGTCAATGGTTTCTGCACGGCGGGTGGGATGGAGATGCTGGGCGGTGTCGACATCCGCGTTGCGTGCCCCGAAGCGCAGTTCGCTGTGATGGAACCGAAGCGCGGGCTATTTGCCGGAGGCGGTACAACGGTGCGGCTTCCGCGTCAAATTCCGTTCCCGCAAGCGATGGAGTTCTTGCTGTGCGCCGACCTAATCCCCGCGCAACGCGCTCTGGAAATGGGATTACTGAACGCGGTTGTGCCGCGTGAGGATCTCTTGGATGCCGCGTACGCCTACGCGCGCCGCATCACGGCGAATGCACCGTTAGCGGTGCGCGCTACCAAGCAGAGCGTCTGGGAGGGCCTAGGCATGAACTTGAAGGATGCCTATCGCAATGAATCGGGTCTTTCATCAATGATCTTCCAAACAGAGGATGCCAAGGAGGGACCGAAAGCGTTTACCGAGAAACGTCCGCCGGTTTGGCAGGGAAAGTAGGCGCATCGTGACCGCTCCAAATTCGCACGCGCCAGATCCCCGCGCGCCATGCATTATCGGCGTCGGTTCACGTACGTGGCGTTCGAATGAAACAGGCGAAGCTGGAGCGCCGGAACCCCTCGAGATGTGGGAAGAAGTTCTACGCGCAGCTTGTGACGACAGCGGCGTCGGACAGAAGCTTGTGCACGCGTGCGATTCGCTCGACATCGTTTATTGCCAAACGTGGCAATACGATGATCCCGCGAAGCGATTGTGTGATCGACTTGGAGTGGCGCCCTCGCGCCAGTACTACTCCGGCATTGGTGGGACGACTCCGCAAGTTCTGCTCTCGGGTGCGGCAGAGCGCATTCTGGGCGGAGAGACAGACATTGCATTTGTTGTTGGCGCCGAAGCGCTCGACACGCAACGGCGCTTCCGTAAACGCGACGAGAAGTTCGCGTACTCGTTCCCTCCGGCAGAGAAGCGTCCGTTCCCGTGGGAAGCACCGTTTCATCCCAGCGAAGTAGCGCATGAGGTGTTTCAGGCATGGCTTACGTTCGCAATGTTCGACGACGCGCGTCGTGCGCACCTCGGGACTGGCCTCGATCAGTATCGACGCGAGCTGGGTGAACAGTGGCACCGATTTACCAAAGTTGCCGCTTCGAATCCGCAGGCATGGTTCCCACTCGAACGCTCAGTAGGCGAGATCATTACTCCTAGTGCGACCAATCGTTTGGTGGGGTATCCGTACACGAAATATATGGTGTCGATCATGGATGTCGATATGGCAGCCGGCGTGGTACTCACGTCGCATGAACGCGCCGATGCTCTGGGCGTTCCAGCGGATCAACGCATTTATCTGCGGGGATGGTGCTATGCCACTGATCCAATTTATGTAGCAGAGCATCCAGATCTATGGCGTTCGCCTGCGATGGAAGATGCTTCAGCCGAAGCGTTACGCGGCGCGGGTATTGACGTCGATGATGTAGCGCACTTCGACTTGTATTCCTGTTTCGCATCCTCAGTAAATTTCGCTCGCGATGCACTGGGTATCGGCACCAAAGACTCCCGGCCGCTCACGGTCACCGGCGGCTTGCCCTATCACGGTGGAGCAGGAAGTAACTACGTGTCGCACTCCATCGCCGAGATGACGCGCGTGTTGCGTCGTGACCCAGGTTCTTTCGGTCTAGTTAGCGGTGTTGGAATGCATATGACCAAACATGTTTTCGGCATCTACTCCACGACTCCCGGCCCCGTAGCGCCCCCATCGCCTGTTGCAGCCTGTCCGACAACAACGGTCATCGACACTTATGAAGGGCCAGCAACGGTGGCCACATATTCCGTGGTGCATGGACGTGATGGATTGCCGGAGTGGGGGATAGCGGTGTGCGACACGCCGAGCGGTGAACGGTGTTACGCGAAGTTGCGCGATGCCGATCTGTTGGCGAGCGCGGAAGAAGAGGAACTGGTCGGCAAATCGCTCGTGATTGCTATCGCCGACGGATCTGTGAATGTCGGAAGGTTGCCTTGAGAGACGAAGTGGCGCCCGTCGAATTTGATCCGCTTTCCGAGACTTTCTTTGATGATCCGTACGAAACGTTCCGCCGCCTGCGCGACGAAGCGCCCCTGTACTGGAACGACGCGTACGGCTTCTGGGCATTGTCGCGGTATGAAGATGTGGTGGCGGTCCACCGCGATTGGAAAACGTTTTCAAGTACGCACGGCGCGACGATCGATCAACTGACTGACCCAGGGTCACGAGAGATATTGCGCGGATCAATCATCTTCATGGATCCGCCAGAACATGACGAGATGCGTCGCATGGTGAGCCGCGTGTTCACGCCCAAGGCGGTCGCCAACCTGGAACCTCTCGTGCGCGACTTGATCGTCAAGTACCTAGATCCACTCGTAGGCGAGACGCGTTTCGATCTGCTCGCGGATTTCGCAGCGCCGTTTCCTGTCGAAGTGATCTCGGCGATCCTTGGCGTCCCCGAGGAGGACCGCCAGCAGATCCGACACTGGACAGACCTCATGCTGCACCGAGAACCGGGTAATCCGAAGGCGACACAAGAAGGCATGGAAGCTGCGATGTATGAAGCCGCCTACTTTTACGAACTCGCTAAGGAAAAACGTCGCTCGCCCGGCGATGACATGTTGTCGGGACTCGTTGAGTCGGGTTTGTCTGACAAAGAGATCGCAGGGTTCGCAGGGTTACTCGCCGCAGCGGGATCCGAGACGGTCACCAAGTTGATCGGCAACGGCGTGGTCTTGTTCTGCCGCAACCCAGCAGAGTGGTCGAAGGTTCTGGCTGATCCCGGTGTTCTGTCGCTTGCGGTCGAGGAGATCGTTCGTTATTGGGCGCCATCGCAGTACCAGGGGCGCTGGACTACCGCTGCGACCCAATGGCATGGAATCGAAGTTCCTCCAGAGTCTCCGATGGTTCTCGTCACGGGAGCAGCAAGTCGTGATGAACGGATGTATGCAAATCCCGATCGATTCGACATCTCCCGGCCACTCAGCATGTCGGTCGGGTTCGGCCATGGGATACACACCTGTCTCGGTGCCGCACTCGCGCGTCTCGAAAGCCGAATCGCCTTCGAAGAAATCGCGAAACGTTGGCCGAGTTACGAAGTGGAAGACGGGGGATTACGCAGAGTGCAAATGGCAAACGTCGCAGGCTTCAGCAACGTCCCAGTAACCGTCCCCATTTAACCCCCACCCCGACCCCGAAGGGGGAGAGTGGTTTAGGGGCCTTTTGGGAGGCCGAGCACTCTGGTTGCAAGGATGTTTTTGTTCACCTGGGTTGTTCCGCCTGCGATTGTGAGTGCGCGCATGTAAACACGGTCGCGGCCCCAAGATCCGCTGTTCGCATCGGCACCCAGCACTTCGCCTGCAACCTCACCTAAGTGTTGTTCGGCCTCGCTCCACAGGAGTTTCGCGATGCTCGACTCTGGCCCGAGGTCGCGGCCGTGGATCGCATCAGAGATGGCGCGCTCGCTAATGAGTTTCAACAACTCACCTTCCAAATAGATGCGCGCTAGCGATTGGCGCACGACGGGATCACGAGCCGTGCCGTTTTCCTTGGCAGCCTTGAGCAACCCACCGATCTTGGCGCGTAGTCCTAGATGCAGGTTGGCGACGGTTCCGCGTTCGTACGCAAGAGTCGTCATCGCGACGCGCCAGCCTTCATGCAAGGGCCCGAGTAATGCCGAAATGGGAACGCGCACATCCGTGAAGAAGATCTCGTTGAATTCTTTCTCGCCTGTGATGGTGACCAGCGGCCGTACCTCGACGCCGGGCAGTGTCATGTCAACCAGCAGACACGAGATGCCCTTGTGCTTCGGCGCGGCAACGTCGGTGCGCACGAGCAGTTCGCAATAGTTGGCAAGGTGTCCAAGCGTGTTCCAAGTCTTTTGGCCATTGACGATGAAACAGTCTCCGTCGGTCACCGCAGACATCTTGAGCGATGCCAGATCACTCCCTGCTTCGGGTTCCGAGAAGCCCTGACACCAAATGTCTTCACCGCTCAGCATGCGCGGTAGCAATATCTGGCGCTGGTCGTCGGTGCCATGAGCGATGATCGCCGGCGCGATGTTGGACAACCCGAGTGGGTTGAGAGTGCCCGGAGCGCCGCTGCGGTGCATCTCTTCGGCAAATACAACCTGCTCCATCACGCCCGCACCACGACCGCCGTATTCCACTGGCCATGCAATTGCTGCGAACCGGGCCTCGGCCAGCAGACGGTTCCACTCGCGCAACACCTCTACGCGATCCGGGCTCATCTCCATCGAAAAGCCGAGTCCATCACCTCGATATTTGTCGGTGAGGTTCTCATTTAGCCATGCGCGAAACTCCGCGCGGAACGCCTCAGCCTCGGGCGGATAGTCAAAATCCACTATGCGTCGATGCCTCCGCGAGCGAGGGCCTTTTCCATCTCGGCTGCTTTCAGCACGTTCTGCGCGTGCAACTCCTCGGTCGTGTGTATCACGCCGTCGACCTTCAGTTCTCCCATGATGTGCACTTCGCCAAGTGTGTCCTGCATGTATTGCGGACCTTCGATCGTCGGAATGAACCAGCCGGTCGGACACATTGTGAGAACTTCGACAAACGAGAATCCCTCGCCGCGCATTTGCGTTTCGAAGGCACGGCGAAACATTTTCGCTGTGCGAGCAACCGATCCAGCGTTGTGAACCGATCCGCGCGCGACGTAAGCGGCTCCTTCGAGTTGAGCGATTAGATCGCCAATCAGAATCGGGAAACCGTGGTAGGTCGCGTCACGTCCTTCCAGACTGTTCTTGGTGCGCTGTCCGAGCACCGTGGTGGCCGTCATGTGCCCACCAGTTTCTCCAAATACACCGTTATTGAGCAGCACGCACGTGATGTTCTCGCCGCGGGCCGCCGCATGGAGTACTTCTTGGAGTCCCTCGTTAACCATGTCGCCGTCGCCTTGCAACGTGTAGACGATCGAGTCGGGAAGCATGCGCTTGACACCGGTAGCCACACTCGGCGCGCGGCCATGTAGTGCCTGCACTAGGTCTAGGTCGGTAGTCATCGAGAAACTCGTGTAGCAACCGATGCCAGCCACTGCGATGGTGCGCTGTGAGAGCCCCAAATCGGAGATCGATTCTAGGCAGCCGCGCAGGGCGAGCGGTTCTCCACACCCGGCGCACATGTGGTGGTGCGCAGTGAGCAACAGGTCAGGCAATTGTTGCCCAATCACTTTAAGTTCTGTATTGGTCGAAGTCATTTAGAAACTCCTGTCATTGTCTGGCAGCGATGGAAGCGGGAGATCCCGATGCAATGCGAGTACGCGATCGCGGATGATCTCGACGTCTAGAAGTGGGCCTACGCCGAACCCCGAGCCATCCGTCGAGATGCCGCCTATTCCGATAACGGGAGCGCGTCCGAGTACACCGAGGCGCACATCATCGATCATCTGTCCAGCGCACAACTCGAATACACCAACGCGCGTCGCACCATCAGCGGCCGCGGCGACAGCTTCTGTCGGGAAAGGCCAGAGAGTTATGGGCCTCACGTAACCAATTTTCTCGCCTTCGGCGCGCAGCTGTGTCACGACATAGCGCACGAACTTTCCGGGAGGGCCGAATGCAACGATCACCGTTTCCGCATCATCGCAGTACCCGCTCTCGACGCGTACCTCGGTTGCCGAAATTTCGGCGTGCTTGGCGGAGATGCCCCGAAGGTGAGCCTCGATGCCGGGGCTTTCGCGGCCCGTCTTCTCAAACCCCAAAGGGCTGACGAGCCGTGACTGACCGGTGCCGCCCAGGGATCCATCGAGGGCCCAATCTTTCGCTGGCAGCTCGCCGTCGAACGAGATTGGGGAGACGTTTACCGCTTCATGCGTATGCGCGAGCAAATAGTCGCCATACACGAGAACCGGGTTCCGCCATTTGTCCGCAAGGTGGAACGCGAGTTGTGTGAGTTCGACCGCCTCGGGGATGTCCATTGGAGCGAGCACTATGTGGCGGTAGTCGCCATGACCGCCACCGCGGGTCGACTGGTAGTAGTCCTGTTGGCCGCGTGCCATGTTGAAGATCACGAGAGGTAACTCTGCAAGGGTGATCTCGGAGAAACTTTCTTGCATGAGCGACAGCCCTTGTCCTGTAGACCCGGTCGCTGCGCGTGCTCCGGTCGCAAGAGCGCCCCACGCCATGCCTACTGCTTCAAGTTCGCTCTCGGCGTTAATGCACACCCCACCTTCATCGGGGAGACGCTTGGCGAAGTGCTCCAACAACTCGGTGAACGGTGTCATCGGGTAACCGGCGAAGAACTGACAGCCGGCAGCGATTGCAGCCTCGGCAATCGCTTCAGAACCTTCCATCAGCTTCATGATTGGTTCTCTTTGTTTGGGGCAGGTGCCCTAGGGCGGCGGAAAACCTCGAACACGAAGTCGGGACAAAACAATTGGCATGCAGCGCAGCCAGTGCAGCCATCTTGCAGTTCGGGATACTGATAACCGAGGCGGTTGACAACGCTCGACATTGTGAGCACACGCGGGGGACACGCTTCGATGCAGAGCTCGCATCCCTTGCAGATTTCGGTGTCGATGATTACCGTTCCGCGACCGCTCAACGTGTTGTCGCAGCTCGTGAGTCGCAACCCCATTGGTGCCCTGCTGCTATTGCCAACTCGTTTCCTTCGATGTGCTGCACGCGGTAGCTAGGAATGGAATCGCGCATCGCTGCGATCAACGATTCAACTGTTACCAGTTCGGACACGGCCCCGAAAGCACCTGCCATGACCATCGACGCCGCCATCGGCATACCCATGTCCGTTGCGATGTCGGTGGCCGGCACTCGCAACACTCGATGAAGATCCGAGTCGAGCGGGGTTTCGAAGGTGGCGTCATTGACGCAAAGCAGTGACCCCGGCCGAAGTTTGCGATTGACCGGCTCCCAAAATTTGTCGTGCATACCCACAGCCGCGCTCGCATGGGAGATGAGCGGTGGCGATTGCAGAGCGGCATCGCCAATCACAACGGTGGCGTCGGTGTTCATGCCGCGCATCGCTCCTGCGTAAACGCCAAAGAGCATCACGTACCGATCTTCGATAGTTGCAGCACGCGCCAGCACGGCAGCGCAGAGTTGCACGCCTTGACCGCCGATTCCTGTGAGTAGTACCTCAGTCTCCAAGTTCGCACCCCTTCAACGCGAATTGCACGATGTGTTCAAGGTCGCGGCTCGTTGGCACGCGGCGTTCGATTATTGCATCGTGCGCAGCGCCCATTGCAAGGTTGTAGACAGCAACGGCGTCAGCGTCTCCCACGACATCAGCGAGAGGTTTAACCAATTGGATCCGTGATCGTTCAGATTCTTCGGGCTGCGATTCCCCCAGCCGATCCGCATTAGCGACGAACGGGCGCGTTGCAGCGGCAGCCTTCTGGTTACGGGCCTGGGCGAGGACGGCTTCGACCCATGCGCGCACGCGCCCGGCATCGTCTGCGGCACGCTCCATGCGCCGTTCGATTGTGTCGGCCATGCGTTCGCGCCCATCGGCGAGGAGAGCGATGAACAACTCGTCTTTGCCACGGAAGTGCCGGTAGAAGGTCTGATTGGAGAGCCCTGCAGTGCTCACAATGTCTGTAACGGTTGGGTCGATCGTTTCATCGCGGCGCATGACCTCAAGCGCGGCATCGAGGAGCGCACGAATTTCAGCGGCGTAGGCCAAGCGCCGGTCCTTTACCGTCTGGTCGGCTAGTTCGGCAACAACGTTCCTCATACCGAGAATGGTATTCCGGATTGCCTGTGCCGCGCCACTATGTGTTTAGGGCGGCCTAGCGGTCATCATGTCGGCCATGACCGCCGGGGTGATTTACCACGCACAAGCCAGGCCCGAAACAATCGCCCTTCGCCTAGACGACAAGTCCCTCACTTACGCCGAACTCGACGAGCGGGCGCGGCGGTTAGGCAGCTTCCCGGTCTTGCCCCTGAGCACTCGATGTGGTCTGTAGGCGTTGGGTGCCGAGAAGGTCGACCTTAATCTCCGATTTCACGCCTCGCCCCTCAGCCGGATGTTTGTATCCCCAGCGTCGACTTTCCACCAGCAGAAATGGTCGTCCAGGTCGTCGCGGTGCCAACCTGGAGGGGAACCGCACTATCGGCCCCGGGTC
>SHUZ01000098.1 GCA_009694415.1 Acidimicrobiia bacterium | reverse complement strand
CCGTGAACATCGCGGCCGAGATACTGCATGATTCCCCAACCATCCCAACGCCCCTCACGCAGATCGCCTTCCGCATCGTGTGCAAGACGCGATGCGGCGAGTATCAAAAGGAATGCGAGGTCGGCTGTGGTCTCGTCGAGGACTCCGGGTGTATTGCAGACAACAATTCCGAGCTCGTTCGCTGCAGCCACATCGATATTGTCGTAACCGGCAGCAATATTGGCGACGACTCGCAAACGCCCTGCTCCGGCTTGTAGGACATCGCGGTCGATCCGGTCTGTCAACAAACACACAATCGCATCCGAGTTACGCGCGGCGTCCGCTAATTCTGCAGAACTCAAGACGCGGTCGTCGTCGCTCTCTATGACGTCATGTCCAGCGGCGCGCAGTGGTTCTAAGCCACCTTCAGGAAGGCGGCGCGTGACGGTGATCCGTGCCATCAGTGAGACGTGTAATCGACTGGATCAGCATCGGGCATTCCAACAGCAAAACAGAAGCAATGAATCGGCGCGTTGTCCGTGACCGGACGTAGTGAGTGCACGAGGTTCGGCGGTATATGCACAAGGTCTCCTTGGGCGATTTCCCGTTCTTCGCCGTCAATGGTCATCAATCCGCGGCCGGAGGTCACGTAGTAAAACTCGTGAGTCGGGTGCGAGTGTGGGTCGACAAGACCACCGCCCGCCACTTCGAACTCACTCACAAGTTCCAGGAAGCCCCCATTGGTGATGTCCTTCATTTCTCTCGGGTTGACGAGCCACCAAACGGGGACTGTTCCGTTGTGTTCGATGACTGGTGCAACGTCCTCGATTGAACGTACGTCCATTTGCTTCCTCCGACCTAGTCTGATGGCTCCGTCAGCGTAGAACAGCCGAGGAGGTCCGCGAGTGGGCGAGCTACGCACGATCCCACTAACGGCGCGCCAGATCACCGATGAAGCGTGGGAACCGTATGGGTGGCTGCCGGTAGACGACAGCGACGCGCGTGACGCCGAATACAACTACGAGTTCACATGGGGTGATGCGCATGTCAATGTGATTACCCACGGTTTCGATGAAGTCGAGCACACTGCCACCGGGTCGATTTGCCGTTGGTTCTTTCGTCACAACTCCCACACACAAGTGTTGATGGGTCTCAACGTCGACTCGATCGTGGCGGTCGCTCCCGCCGATGTTGACTTCTCTGACCCATCCCATCTGGACTCCGTGAGCGCCTTTGTCATTCGACCGCTCGAGTCGCTCGTGCTGGGTCGCGGAACGTGGCATTGGGGTCCGTACCCGCTAGGACCGGAACCCGTACGACTTTTCAACGTGCAAGGTAAAGGCTTCGCGCAAGACAACGTGCAGGTCGAACTTCCCGCCAAGATCGGCGCGCAGTTCGAGGTCCTGTCCTGACGTCGCACCTGCGTCCGTTCTTGTTGCTTGGGGCAGCAGTGGCAGGCATGTCATTGATCGATGCCGTTCTGCTCGGGCTTGTCGAAGGATTCACAGAGTTTCTTCCCATCAGTTCCACAGGGCACCTACTCGTACTGGCGGACGTCTTGAATGTCGGTCAGACCGCTCATACACAAGAAGCAATCAAGTCCTATGAGATTGCTATCCAGTTTGGGGCGATCCTCGCGGTAGCCGGTCTCTACCGACACCGATTCCTGACCATGATTGAGGGCGCTGCTGGGAAGAGCGAGTCAGGTCGGCGAGTGCTTGTCGCTGTTCTCGTTGCATTCGTGCCTGCAGCGATCGTCGGACTCGTCGGCGAGAGCGCTATCAAAGAAAACCTCTTCGGTGTGTGGCCAGTTGTGTGTGCGTGGGTGATCGGCGGCGTGCTGGTGATTGTGTTCAGTCGGCGCGGCGTTCTTGCTCCTCGTAGCGGGACGAGTTTGGAAGCCATCACAACCCGTAACGCTTTATTGATCGGTCTTGCACAAGTGGTTGCACTCTGGCCTGGAACGAGTCGCAGCCTGGTGACGATCGCGGCGGCCTTAGTGGTCGGACTGTCTATGCGCGCCGCCGTCGAATTCAGTTTCTTGCTGGGCTTCGTGACGCTGTCAGCAGCGACCGGCTATGAAATTTTGAAGAATGGCCAGCTGATGATCGACGCGTTCGGATGGTTCACACCTCTCGTCGGCCTCGTAGCGGCATTCCTGGCAGCCGTAATCTCAATCAAGTGGATGGTTGGCTACCTCGAAAAGCACGATCTCGAAATATTTGGGTGGTACCGAATCGCGATTGCTGCGCTGGTCACGGCGCTGATGTCCACGGGCGTTATCTGACGCGGGACGTTGTCGCGGTGCCGTGCTAGAAGAACGCTGTGCGAAACGTGCAGATACTCGCAGCGACTGTTGCGAGTTGTGTAGGTCTTGTCGTGGGAGTAGTCGGCATCGCCGCTGCCGCTCCCTCTGTAGATCCGCGTTTCACGGTGCGCTGCGAAATGTCACACCGCGCGAAGGATGATCCAATAGCGCGCCCTCGCCAACACGGCGCAAGTCATGCGCACGACTTTGTGGGGAACAAGAAGACCGATGCATCGTCTACGCCCAAGAGTCTTCGTAAGGCGCCAAGTACGACATGTTCGAACCCTGCAGACAGTTCGGCGTATTGGATGCCAAGTCTCACAGTCGGTGGATACAGGACTTCGCCGAGTTCGGTGAAGGCCTATTACGAGGAAGCAGGACGGCCAGATACAGCGATCGTCGCGATGCCATTCGGGTTGCGAATGATCGCAGGTGATTCCCGTGCAACGGCTCCGCAAGCGCTAGACGTAGTCGGCTGGGATTGTGGTGCAGGTGAAGACGAAACAACCCTCGCGGCAGAGCCGTCGAGTTGTCCCGACGGTGAGTTGCTGCTGCATGTTCGCTTCCCCGATTGTTGGAATGGCGAAGATCTTGACGCGTCAGACCATCGTTCTCATGTTGCGTACCATGCCGCTGACAATACGTGTCCCGCTACTCACCCCGTGGCGATTCCGCGCCTTAGGTTGAAGGTGTCATACGAAAGTGAAGGAGGCCGCGGTGCAAAGCTGTCCTCGGGCGTTTCGATCACAGCCCACGCCGACTTCCTGAATGCTTGGAAGCCGCAAGAACTTCACCGCCTCTTGCGAGCGTGTTTGATCGCCGGTCAAGTCTGTGACGCTGCGGACAGCAGCGGACGATCATGAAAGCCACCGCGCTAATAGCGGGCGTCAACAAGGCAGGCACCACTTCTCTATTCGTTTCGTTGTCAGAACACCCAGACGTCGCGCAGTCATCAGTCAAGGAGACGCGGTTTTTCCAACCGGCAAGGTACGGGAAGCCGGTGCCGCCATCGACGGAATGGGAGGCGTACTTCAGTGTGTCTCCTAACACAGTCCGTCTCGAAGCGACGCCGTCCTACTTCTACGGCGGCCGCAAGGTTGCAACAGCAATCCTTGAACGGATCGAGCAACCGCGGGTGATATTGCTTTTTCGTGAACCGGTCGCCCGCGCATTGTCGTTCTTTGATTACCAGAAGGTGCGCCTTCGGTTTGCTTCGGACATGACGCTCGATCGCTACCTCACAGAAGCAGATCGCCTCGGCGCAGCCGACTTCGATGATCCTGACAATGAGAAGTACATGGCGGTGCGCGGTGGTCGGTATGCCGATTGGTTGGGTGAATGGTGGGATGTACTCGGCCAATCGAATGTGAAGGTGGTGTTCTTCGAGAACCTTGTCGCCAATCAGGCCACTGCATTGACCGACATCGCACAATGGTTGGAATTGGATCCGCACAGGTTCCCGCACGACGCGTTGCGTTCAGAAAATCTAACGACTGGTTACAAGAACAAGCGCATGCAGCAATTGGCGCTTGCGGGCAATGACAGGTTTGAGAAGTTGTTACGGCGTGTACCTACAGTCAAACGAACCTTGCGAAGTGCGTACTTCAAACTGAATGGCCGGCCAATGCGCGCCGAAGTGACCGATGCGATGCGAGAAGATTTAGCAAGCCGATTCGAAGAACCGAACAAACGTCTCCGCTACCAACTAACCAACGCGAACCTCGCCCTTCCCCCTTGGCTCACCTAGCCATCACAAGGAAACCGTGGGGTCCTCGGGCGTCAGAATTGGCGTCGTGCCACCGGGGTGATCGGGAGTTCCCGCTCTAATTATTCGGAGCACTCCCAGGTAACAGGCCGTGCCGACGGCTCCGATGAGCACAAGCATCAGGATCGTCGCTCCCCGCTCCTCGGGCGCAAATGTGTGCGTTACCCACCAACCCGCGCAAGCCAGGATGACTGAAGGAACGAACGCCTTCAACAAACTCGGCGGCCAACACGCGTACCCCAGTCGCCTCCGCAAAAGTATTCCGAGCACGGCGGCGCCAAGCACATACGCGACGGTGTGTCCGATGCCCAAAGCGGCGACGCGCGCGTTGCCCTCAACGGACGACCCGACAAGGACCATGACTGTCGCGCCCACAATGGCAGTCAGTACGGCAACGATCGCCGGTGTGCGGCTATCACCGCGCGCGTAGCTAGCGCGAGCGAAGAGCAAGAAGGCGCTATACGGGTACAATCCAAGTGAAAGAGACGCAAGCGCGGCGGCAAGAACTGTTGGGTTGGTATCCCCAACGGCGATTGCGCGCATTGCCGGAAGTGCAAGAGCAACCATCGCCGCCGAAACCGGAATAACGAATATGGCCATTGAGTCGAGGGCCCAACGCACAGTGCTCGCGAATGCCCGATCGTCACCTCGTAGCGCATCTGTGGTGAGGTCGGGAAGAATCGTCGTGTGGATCGGCATCGCAAGAATCGCGTATGGCGCCATGATCGCCACGAACGCGAATTGATACGCGATCACTCCGCCTGCCACACGGTTACCCATCACCATCGCAGTAGCGAGCAGGATTCCGATTCCGCAGTGTTGGAGGATTGCCCAAGTCGAATGGCCGAGTAGTTCGCGCAGGGCCTTGTCGGGGCGCCCTATGCGCGGTCGAAAGCGGAAGCCAGTGCGCGCCAAAGCGATCGTTGGTACGCAAACAAACCCGAGCACACCGATTGTGCCCCCCAAGGCCAGCACAAGGCGTTCGGTGTTGGTCAAGTCCAGGCCCGGATTCCCTCCGGCGAGTGCGCGAAACACGAGCATCGCGATGACCACGGCGACTGTGTTTGCAATTGGAGCCGCCGACGCCGCGAATGTCCGCCTCTTCGCGTACAAAACGGCGGTTGAGACTGTGCCGACTCCGTACAAGATCACTTGAAACACGAAGAACCGCAACAAGAACGTAGACAGACTGATCTGTTGCGCCTCGGTCGCTGCATCAGGCGCACCCGAGGATAGGAGTTCGGCGATCCACGGCGCCAAAAAAAACGCACACACAGCAACCGCACCAAGGACAACTAGCGCTATGCCGAGAAGACCGGAAGCAAGACGCTCGGCACCTTCGTCGTCGCTGTTGTCGAAAAGTTTGACAAAGGTGGGTACGAGCACCGCAGAGAGCGCACCCGCTGCCAACAACTCGAAGAGGATGTTCGAAACCGAACTTGAACCTTGGTACGTGTTGCCAAGGAATGTGGTGCCTAGAACCGTGGCGACTACCCAAATACGTACGAACCCGATACCTCTAGACCCGAAGGTGACCGCACCCATAAGGGCGGCGTTCCGTGTTGGTCGTGCGGGAGTTTCGCTGGTCATCGGCTCCATGCTCGCACGACCCGACATCAGCGACGGGCTCCTTAGGCCGTGAAACCAAACCGTGACCTATTGTTGGGGTTCAGCCAGCGCTCGTAGCTCAACGGATAGAGCATCTGATTACGGATCAGAAGGTTGGGGGTTCGATTCCCTCCGAGCGCACTTGAAAGTCCTGGTGAGATGGGTGAATCTCCACTCATCGGGTCGACCTCAGGGCGCTTTTGCTAACGCTTGCTAACAAGCGGTCCGTAGCAACGTCTCGCGTCACCTCCACCGCAGTTCGCGTCGTTGCATGAGAGCTTTAGATCCGCTATCTCAGAGCTTGGTTGATCTTTTCTACCTCTTTGGTGATGTCGTCCCAGGTTTTCCGCGCGTCTTTGGTGAGGTCCTTGTTGTACTGCTTCATGTGGGAATCCACTTTGTCGAAGCTATCTTTTACGTCGTCCCAGCCCTCGTCGAAGTCGGTATTGACCGAAACTTCGTCGCCCTTTGCATCCTCATCGATGCGGTCGATCCCAGCTTGGAAGTCCCTCACGAGGTTCCTGAATTCCTCGGCCGCGGAGTGGTCGGCCTTTACCGCGTGATCCTTCATGTCGATGGCGCTCTTCTTGATGTTCGCCCAAGCAGTTTTCAGGTCTTTGTCCATCTCGCCTGGCGCATTTTTGGCGTCGTTCTCAAGATCTATGGCGTCCTGCTTGGCGGAGTCCTCTTGCTTGGAGCAGCTCGCGAAGAGAAGCGCAATGGGCAAAATCCCGACGAGTAAAAAACGATAACTGGGCTTCATTCTGCTTCCAATCGTCTCGGGCATAGACCGGGCGTCTCGCGATGCCCACGATTGTACCTAACCCTCGAGGCTGTAAGGGTTGACGCGCCGCCTGCATCGATGAGCTTCGGGCGCGATTGCGGGCGCACGTGCCGAGGGACCGACGGCGCAGATGGCACGAGGACCGAGACGGCGGCGTCGCAGCCCCCCCAGTACCACAGGCGGTCCCAAGACGCGAGCGGGGCTACCCCGAAAAGTGGTCCTTGAACTGCGGTTTTCCCGGTCGGGCCGAGAGGATTTGAACCTCCGGACTCGTGACCGGGAGATCCTCCAGCCGGGCTAGACGTCAATCGCCGACGACGGGTGTGGCTTGCGTGCGACTTCAGAGGGGGAGCGGGTTCGACAGTCATCCAGGGCTAGGATATTTTCTCGCCATTGCAAGAGTGATCGAAGACTCAATGGTGGAACCCGTCGTCCGTGTGCTTCTCGGTGCGATCGACGTCGACGGTGGCGCGACCGACGAACAGCTGGTGGTGTTGGGCGCGGTCGTCTCCGGGTACTGGGGCCGCCCGGACCTCGACCTGGCCGCGTTGGAGCCGCTTGATCCCGCCGAGGCGGCCGATGCGGTCACGAATCCGGCCCATCGCCGCCGCGTGCGCGAGTTCATGGTCATGCTCGAGATGTGCCGGCACCCACTCTCGGACGCCCAGGTGACGCGGGTCGAGGAGTACGCGGCCGCGCTCGGTAAATCGGACCCGGGCCTGACGATCGCGCGGACGCTCGTGTCCGATGGATTCGAGGCCGCGCAGGCGGACTACCTGCGATTCTACGGCGAGCTCGGCGAGAGCGTCTTGGAACCCACGTTGCGCGGTCTCCCCGTCGACGACGAGGCCAACGCAGCGCTCGGCGACCGGCTGCGCGCGCTGCACGGTCTTCCCGAGGGCACGCTCGGCTACGAGTACGTCGAGTTCTACCGGCGCAACGGCATCACGCTTCCCGGTGACGATCCGAACATGGCCGGGGTCTTGGTGTCCCACGACATGTGTCACGTTATCGGCGGCTACGAGCCCACCGGACCGTGCGAGATCGCGCTCGGCGCGATGCAGCTTGCCATCGCCGACACCGACGTCCACTGGCTCGGCTTCCTCGGCAACCTCGGTGTGCACGAGGGGGGTTACTTGGGTGGAACGCTGGTTCCCAAGACCGGTACGTTGGCGCGCGAAGGCGCGGCCGACATGTTGGCGAGCGCGTTCCTCCGGGGATCACAGTGCACCGGCGACTTCACCTCCGTCGACCATCTCGCGCTCGTGGAAATGCCGATCGCCGACGTGCGCGCGCAGTTCGGTGTGCCGCCGCTCTAGCTGGACAGTCGCGGGTCGAGCGGTCAGATCCGGACGACGACCCAGTTCTCGGTCGCGTCTTCGGCGCTCACGCGCCACAACGACGTGGTACATCACGGAGCACGGTTCACAAATCCCCGGCCTCCTCTCCCGACCCGGCGCCTATCTGGTCGCGTCAACGACGCCACTTTCACCCCGAGAAGATCACGAGCTAGCGGCGATACAAAAACGCCTCGGTGTTCAACTTGCCCGCGCACGGAACCTCTCGACGCGTCACACCCGCAGGCGTCACAGGAGCAGTCGTTACACGAACCCGATGAAACCGTCTGATCGCCCTAGTGGCCGTGCACCATCAAGCACTTCGGACAACCACCGACAGCACCGGTGAAGTAGCCGGGGCCAGTACCTGGGTTCTGAACGACCACCGAAGTGTCTCCGACCGGCGCAGCGGCGGTCACCGTCAGTTGCACGACAAGACTCGTCGCCGTTACCACCGGCGTACCCACCGTGAATCCTCCCGGCATCAGCAGTTGTGCTCCCGGCTGGAACGTGTCGCCGGTGACTGTGAATGTGACGGTCTCACCGTGGCTCACCATTGTCGGCGAGATCGAGTAGACCGACGGTACGTCAACAGCGCGCATGTAGATGTCGTGACGGAGGTTCTCGTCTGATGGGAAGAACGCGGCAACACTCTGGAAAACGGCATAGCTACCGTCCGGGGTCAATGTCGCGTTAAAGGTGCCCGCTTGCATCTGGCCCAAAAATAGACCTGTACTTACGACGGTCGTGCGTGCCAGGATGCGGTTGCGCACGAATACATCC
>SHUZ01000097.1 GCA_009694415.1 Acidimicrobiia bacterium | reverse complement strand
GAAGCGAATGACCGCAATCTGGATAGCCGTGGCGATACTTGTTATCGCGGTCGGAGGTCTCGCGTGGTGGCTACTGGCATCACGTGACGAAGCCGCCAAGAACACGATCGCGGTCCCCGCTGTAGTCGGGATGCAACAGACCCAGGCGGAAGCCACGATTTCAGCAAAAGGTCTTAGCCCGTCCGTAAGCCAGTTAGCCAATCCAGACTTCGCCGCTGGCCTGGTGTTCTCACAATCGCCGACGGACACAACCAAAGTACCGTCAGGCACTGTCGTCATCTTGAAGGTGAGCACCGGACCAGAACCAACAACTACAACTACTAGTAAGCCGACAACGACAACGTCTACGTCTACGACAACGTCTACGTCAACGTCTACGTCAACAACACTTCCAACAACAATAACAACCGTTTAGGAGCTAGCTCGATTCATCACTTCGAACGGTGGGCCGCCTACCCGATCGATAGTGACGAACTCATCGACCGCCATGCGCTTTAAATGTTTCGGTTGAGATTTCGGATGCCCCAACGCGATCAGCGCCGCAACCGCTAGTTCATCATTCACGTTTAATAGTTTCTTCAGCGCAGGTTCCCTGCGAATAGCAATGGTTGTGATTACCCCTCTAAGTCCCTCTTCGCGAGCCGCGAGCATGATGCTCCACGCGAACGGATACACCGATGCCCCACCAGCAAACGTGTACCGATCTAGATCGCGATCGACTGCCGCCAGCATTCCTATGTCGACGAGCACCACTAGCAGCGCCGGAACCGTATCGAAATTTTCTGCAAAATCGCCTAAAAACGAATCGGCGACTACCCCATCTCTCGATGCCCGTTCGAGCGCGTCAGCCTCCGCCGCAGTATCTGTGATCGGAGCGAATGGTGTTAGGCCAGCGGCCCTTTGGGCTTGATACTCAGCCCAGCCAGCGACATAAATATCCCGCACACCGCTCCGGACTGCGGGGTCCTTGACCACCACTACGCGCCATCCCTGTCGATTTCCCCCACTGGGAGCGAAGCGAGCGCGATCCAGGATGCGAACAAGTGCTTCATCATCGACAGGATCGTCAAGAAAGTCTCGAACCGCCCCCGTCGTACGGAGCGCGTCAACGAGTTCCATCGGGCGAACTTACCATCCACATCAAATCCCATCGCCGTGCATCGATCACTTTAGAAAGCTCTCCCGTAAATCCTCGGGAGACTGTCGTACCCCCATGGGACAATGGCTCTTGCTGCCCAGCAGCAACCTCAACCACGGCGCAGCCAAGGAGCCGAATTGCCACATACACATACAGCAACTCACCTATCTAACCTTCTCGAGTTCGGTGGAGTATTCCCCTCCCGACGCAAACATCGCGCTCCGACGCACCCCGAGACCGTGGCGCGCAGAGCAATCAAGGTGCTCACACCCGAACTGCAGGATGTAGCCGAATCGCTCGGCCTTCGCCGACCTAGCCGTGCTCGTGCACACGCCTCGGCGCTCCTTGCGGTGCGGTTCATCAACCTAGGGCGGCGCCTACTGGCCGACGACCTTCATGGCTGGGTCGCGAGCGTCGATCGCGCGCTTCGCAATGCAACGCCGCAAGGCGTCTCCCTCGATGCAGAACGCCTAGACGCGCTTCGCCAGCAAGTCATCGACTCGTTGCTCGTGTCGCTCGCTGGCTCGCTAGACAGTTCCTTCGATCTACTCCTCGGCATCGACCATTCTGAGACGTCGTGCGAAATCGCCTCCAACGCGCGGCTCGCATTGAGCGAACGGTGGGTGACCCTCGCCGAAGAAGGAATCGCCTCCGGTAACTCAATTGCTGCGATCGAAGCTCTCGACCTATCGAGGACCGCTGACGCACTGCCGAACGTGAGACTTGCGCTTCACTACGCGTTACTTGCCAGAAGGTGGGGTGCCGATGATCCCGATATCGACAACCAACTCAGTTACCAGTCTCGCCTACTCGACGCGAACTGCCGGGTGGGTGCGTGGAAGAAGGCGGCGAAGGCTGGCCAGAGAGCATCCGAACTGGCCGCTGACTTTCTGGATACAGATGATCCACGCAGACTCACAATCGACTGTGTTTACACACGGGTGCTGACCGAGTGCGGCAGGCATGATGAGGCGCTTGCTCTCGCGCGGGCCATCGTCTGGACGTGCGAAAGTGAAATCGGAATCCCCTCGCGCCCAGCATGGGAGGCCTACGACCTACTTGCCCATGTCCTTGATGTCACCGGCGAAAGCGACGAAGCAGTCGCTGTCCGCCTCCATCGACTGGAGACGCATGGCGAAGGCATGATCGATGCCTCTCCCAGGGAGTTGATCGGCGCAGGACTGGACCTAGCCGGTGCCTACCTACGGGCGGGCGACGGTGCGACGGCCGAAAGCAGCGCTCGAGAATGGCTCAAGTGCTCCGAAAGCCGATTGGGCCCTGATGAATATCTCACCCATCTACTCCGCGGTCTCGTCAGTTCATTTGACTAACACTGATCCGCGAGATCGATCATGTAGTTCAAGCCGTACGATCCCCTGATGGGGTCAGTCGAAGTCCATGTCCAACAGGGCGACGCTAAGCAGCTCGACTTGGAGTCCGTCGGGGTCTCGTACATAGACCGAGTTGCGCACACCAAGGTCTGGACCACGGTAAGGAATTTCACGTTCGTCGAGGCGCCCCCTCAGCGCTTCGAACTCCTTCGATCCCATAGAAATAGCGATGTGTTGTACTCCGCCCAACGTCTCTTGAAATTCTGGATGTTCGTACCCGGGAAAGTCGAAGAAAGCAAGCAAGTTACCGTTTCCAATATCAAAAAATATATGGGCGCTACCGACGTAGTCTCGATTCTCGAATATCTCGACCACTGGGAAGCCAAGAAGGTCTTGATAAAAGGCAATCGTCGCGTCAACATCCGAACAGATGAAGGCGGCATGATGAATACCTCGGGCGGTAGATGGCGTGCGCGTTTCGGCCGGCCGCAAGTGGCGTTGCCATCCTGCGAGCCGCGTTTCGAAGTCCTCGACCATGGCCCGAAGGCTACCTTCATAGGCGCCCATAGGCCCAGCGCGATGACTGGCGCGATGACTGGCGCGCGATGACTGGTTCTCGGCGCGCCCGGTTGAGTAACGCAGCCAGAATGGCCGCACTCATCGCAAACTCTCGTGCGCGTGAAACCGCCTTGAGGTTCGCAGCCACTAGTCGCGAGTTATTAGCAACGGTGCCCGCAGAGGCTCGCAAAGAACTGCGTGGGTCACTTTGGCGCCTTAGGAAAATCCGTTCACCGCACTCTGCGGCACAGGCTCTAGAAGACGAACTCGTAATCCTGTTGCGAGTCGTCACGCCGATCTTGGCAGAACACCCCTTACCCGTTCAACGGGTAGGCACGGCCCGAGCGGTCGTCGCCGTTGGCGCAGCGATGGCAGCGACCGGAGAACAAATTGAACTAATCGCTGGTCTCTTTTCGGCTGGCGCGACCGTACCCGGAACATTGCCAATCGCTCTCGCAGCCATCTTTCTCTCAATTGTCATCGAGCTCTATGTGGCTACATCGCTGCGGGTCCATATGCTCCGCGAAGTGGGCGCTGTCGTAGATCCAACAGCGGTCGCCGCCGAGGTTGCCTGGGCTATGGGTGGCGCAGGTGGCCGCCCAGGCCGATCAGCAATCACGCGCAAGGTCGTAACGAGGCTCGCAGCTCGGATGGCTTCACGAATTGGCCGAGGCCTGATCCCAATCGCTGGCGCTGCCTACTCAGGTTGGGACGCTCAACGCACGGTCGCTGCCATTTCTGCCCTCGAATTGCCATCACCACCGGACCGAACCGGCTCCGATCTCCCCGCACTAAACGCCGGACAGCGCCCCTCGAACGATATTGACAGTGCCTCCCGGTAGCCTCCCCTCACAGGAGGAATAGATGGCAGACAACTTCGTGGTCGACGGGTCCAACCTGGCAACCGAAAGCCGAACTGAACCGAGTCTCGTCCAACTGCAAGAAGCGGTTGCTGCCTTCCGTTCCGAACACCCCGGCGCCGTAGTCACCGTGGTCGTTGACGCCAGCTTCGAACACCGCATTGATCCGAAAGAACGTCGCGCGTTCGCGAAGGTTGAATCTAAGGGTGAAGTGGTGTCGCCGCCGGCAGGGGCGGTTGGCAGAGGCGATGGATTTCTCTTGCAGATTGCGAACCGCACGCAAGGCACCGTCGTTTCAAACGACTCATTCCAAGAGTTCCATGCGGAATACGAATGGCTCTTCGAACCCGGACGTCTCATTGGAGGAAAACCTGTTCCTGGAGTCGGTTGGATCTTCTCGTTACGCCGCCCAGTACGAGGCACCGTCAGTCGCAAGACGCTCGCAAAAGCCAATCAAGATGACAAGGCCGAGAAGCAAATACGCGTTGCAATCGCGGAAGCGACGGCAGACGCCCTGGAGCCAGATACTCCAAGAAAGCGTCGGAGGCGTGGCGGCCGCGGCCGCGGTAAAGAAGTTTCTAACGTGTCCGAACCAGAAGCGGTTAATGAGCCTGCGCCGTTCTTGCAGTTCGTTATCGCACATCGCCTCGGCACCGAAGTCACCGGGACGGTAGATGCATTCGCGTCCCACGGCGCATTCATCGATGTAGACGGCGTCAGGTGTTACGTGCCGTTGTCTGCGCTAGGTAACCCACCGCCGAGTAGGGCGCGCGACGTGATATCGCGCGGCGAAACCCGTTCATTCGTTGTGCAAGCAGTCGATGCACCACGCCGCGGTATCGAACTCGGACTCCCAGGGTTCTCGCATGTGGCTGGCTCCCCAAGCGAAGAGACGGTTGCAGCGGACGTACGCGGTGCACGCACGAAGAAACCGCCGACCAAGACTGTGAAGACCACGCCGAAGAAGGTCGCCAAGAAAACTCCGGTCAAGAAAACTCCAGTCATGGCAACTAAGGCCGCCAGTAAGGCACCGACCAAGACTGTGAAGAAGGTCGCTAAGAAAGAACCTGCCAAGACCGTGAAGAAGGTCGCTAAGAAAACTCCGGTCAAGAAAACTCCGGTCAAGGCGACGAAGGCCGCCAGCAAGGCACCCGCAAAAACTTTGAAATCCGCAGCGAAAAAGTCGGCTCAGCGCAAGCGCTAGCAAGCAAAAGGAGTACGAATGCCCGTTCATCAGAATCGTCCTGTGCCTTCAACTACAGAAGAAACTCTCGGGCAGTTAACAGATTTTATTTTGCTCGATGTTCGTGAGCCGGACGAGTGGGATGCGGGCCACGCTCCGGACGCGTGGTTCTGGCCACTCGGTAAACTTGACGGCGTTAGAGCCGAGTTACCGCTAGATCGAACGGTCGTGTGCATCTGCAAGGCCGGAGGGCGTTCGGCCAAAGCGACTGAACTGCTGCGTTCGTGGGGCATAAAGGCATTCAACTTCGAAGGCGGAATGCAGAAGTGGGCTGAAGCTGGGCGCCCGGTTGTCCGCGATGACGAAACGCCCGGAACCGTTATCTAGATCGGGCAGCGATTTTTGCTGGACCAACACGCCCAAGCGACTTAGAGTTCTAAGACACTCCGAATTCCCTACGGCTTCGCCGCGCGATGAGAAATAGGGACAATCTCCCTAGACTTCTCGACGAGCGCCGGAGTGGGTAGAGGGCCAAGGGAGTGCTCGGTAACGGTTCGCAAGGACCAGACCCACGGACGACAACCGACTCCAAGGACGGAGAACTCCAATATGCACCTCTACCCCTCCGGTCTCACCGCCGTTGTTTTGGCGATCGCAGTCTGGCTTGAGCCGACCGCAGCTTTCGCGAACGCGGTTACCGATGTCTCAACGGACCCTACGGGCGCACACGTTGTCTTGACACGTCGCGACACTTGGGTCGAAGTTGGTCAATCAACTTCGACCGGCACTCAACAGACTGGATGTCGCCGACGTTGGCGCTTAGCCCCTACGCCGAATCTTCTTCGGCCGATTATCACCGGCGATTACAAGCCCATCCCTTTGCCGCCTCCGCCCACACCAGAACACCGCCCGTACCACGTCTTCTGCGATGCCGCCTATGTAACAACAGTGTGGTTGTTACCAACCCAGTTCACCGCGGGCGCGCCACCGAGCGCGTTTTCTATTGCACAGCGCCTAGCGCGCGATCTGCCGTATCCGACAGCTACGGTCGGCGCGAGCCCTTCCCTTCGCGGCTTAACCGGCCTCGAGTCCTGGTTCTGGGTAGAAGGATATTCAGAAACACCGATCCGCGACACAGTTACCGGATTCGGCTTGCGGATCGACGTCGAAGCTGTCCCGGGGAGCGTCACATGGGACTTCGGCGACGGTACGCCGACCGCATTTGGAACACTTGGAAGCGCTGCGCCTGCGCGGTCTGACATCGTTCACATCTTTGAGCGCAAGGCGCGCCTCGCGCCATTCGCGGTGAGGGCGGTGGTGCGCCTCGACATACGGTGGCGTCAGAACGGAGGAGCGTGGCAAACCCTCGCTCCAGTACAGCGCACCGCCACGCGCGCATATCCAGTAATTGAGTCGCGAGCCGTCCTTGTGCCACCGGGCTAACGCCCGCCCACAACGCCCGCCCACAAGTAGGGGCGCCTCAAGGTTCGCTTAGCCCTGCCCACTATCCTGACGCCGTGGCAGTTCCCTCCCTCAACCGGTCGGACGTGCTTGAGGCCCTGCGCACAACCACTTTTGATCTGCTCGTGATCGGGGGTGGCATCACAGGTGCTGGTGTCGCGCTCGACGCTGCAGCTCGCGGCCTATCGGTGGCGTTGGTAGAGCGCGACGACTTTGCGAGTGGTACTTCTTCGAAGTCGTCAAAACTCATTCATGGCGGATTGCGGTATCTGCAGCAACGGGAGTTTCGACTCGTCTACGAGGCGCTACACGAACGCCAACGAATACTGCGTAATGCACCGCACCTTGTGCGCATCCTCCCATTTCTGATTCCGATCCTTTCGAAGGACGGGCTGCTCAACTCCAAACTCAGCCGGGCGTTAGGTAGCGCGCTCTGGATGTACGACGTCACTGGCGGTGCCCGCATCGGCAAGCTCCACCGTCGAGTCAAAAAAGCTAAGGCCCTCGAACACATGCCTACTTTGCGAGAACCAAATCTTGCCGCGGCATACCTCTACTTCGATGCACAGGCCGACGACGCGCGTCTCACTCTCACGATCGCTCGAACAGCAGCGCGAGAAGGTGCGACGATCATTAACCACACGAAGGTAGTCGCGCTATTAAAAGATCATAATGGGCAGGCCTGCGGCGCAACCGTAGAAGCAGACTCCGCGCGCTTTGATGTGAGCGCGCGTCATATTGTCAACGCGACTGGCGTTTGGTCTGACGAGATCCGATTATTAGACGAGGGTTCGGATCCCAACTCGATCCGTCCAGCGAAAGGCATACACATCGCAGTCCCTTGGTCAAAGGTTCGCAACGACATTGCAGCCATTGTGCCGGTACCAAAAGATCGCCGCTCGATCTTCGTGGTTCCTTGGGGTGACATCACCTACATCGGTACAACAGATACCGATTACGACGGATCAATCGACGATCCGCAGTGCACACCCGAAGACATCGCTTACTTGCTGAAGGCTATGAACCTCGTGGTATCGGAACCGCTAACAACCGAAGACGTCGTCGGAACCTGGGCTGGTCTCCGTCCCCTGATCTCTGGAGGGTCAGTCGGCGAAAAGACTGCCGATCTCTCCCGCCGACACGCCGTTCGACGCTCAGACAATGGAGTCATCACAGTTACGGGAGGGAAACTGACGACATATAGGAGGATGGCAGCAGATACTGTCAACGTGGTCATGGGGGCACTCGGGCGTCGCGGCCGCACAACTACAAAAAGTCTGCGACTCCTAGGCGCGGTCGGAACCACAACCGACGACGCGCATCTAGCGGGTCGTTACGGCAGCGAAGCACCCGAAATACTGGAGCTCGTTGCATCCAATCCCGCGCTAGCTGAATCTCTTGTTCCGGGATTGCCATACATCAAGGCTGAAGCAATTCACGCGGTACGTCACGAGATGGCATTAACGATCGACGATGTGCTTTCGAGGCGAACTCGTGCTCGACTCCTCGGGAGCGAGTTGACGGCGCGCGCAGCGGAAAGCGTTGCCCAACTCCTCGGCCCTGAACTCGGCTGGGATGACAAGCGCATAGCCGCAGAGGCCAGCGAGTACCGAGCAAGCATCGCTGCAGAGCGAATCGCCGGAGGACTCGACTATTCGGTGGCTGACGGCCAGTCGAGTTCGTAATGCAGTTGTACCCGCCGCCCACGTAGGCTCCGCAGTTATGCGCTCCGGAGAACCCATGCCACCCATTGCAATTGCGGCACCAGCCGACCAAGTCCGCAGTCACATCAAATCAAAAAGGGTCGTGATCGACAGCGGCGTGCTAGCCCGTCTAAACGGAGTGTGCGCGGAAGTGCTTGTCGATGATGCGACGGTCTCCGAGGCAAGCCGCGACTGGTGGCCGCTAGCAATGATCTGGGCCCTGAACGGCGAGGTCGGTGTTCTTGCTTCGGCGGTCGTTCGGCCAACTAATGCTCCAGAGGTATGCGCGGTTCTAGCGATCTGCAACGAGGCCAGAATTCCGGTTACCCCTGCCGCGGGGCGAAGCGGCGTAACTGGAGCGAGCGTTCCCCTACACGGCGGAGTAGTGCTCGACCTCACGGCGATGAGCGGCATAACCGATGTCGATGCAGAGTCATTGATTCTCGACGTTCTCCCAGGCAC